>JAIBAQ010000023.1 GCA_019695095.1 Candidatus Hydrogenedentota bacterium | reverse complement strand
CGTCCAGTTTCGCGGAACGAGCCGCCATGAAGAACAATTGGAACGGGAACACTAAAGTGTTAGTGAAGGAAACAGAAAGCGACCAAGACTTGCTCTAAATCTGGCCGCATCCATGGGGGAAGGTCACAATGACACCCGAAATTAGCTCTTACGCCATCTCGGACGATCATGGAAACAGCTCGTATCGCTAAGCCCTTCCCTGGCCCGAAGCTCTATCAACGGCGGGCGGAATCGGCGCTTCCTCTTCTCGTACGACAGGCGCAAGCTCAAAGCACTGTTTTCTACTCTGCCCTTGCTCCTGAACTGGGCATGACGAACCCCAGAAATCTAAATTATGTACTTGGAAGTGTTGGCTCCGCGCTTGAACAGCTCTCCGACAAGTGGAAAGAAAACATCCCTCCAATTCAATGCCTGGTCATAAACAAACTTGAAGAGTTACCGGGGGAAGGCGTTGCCTGGTTCATCAGCAAAAAAGAGGATTTCCGAAAACTCTCCCTTAAACAACGTCGTGAAATACTTCGGATTGAACTTCAGAAGACTTTTGCCTACCCGAAATGGTACGAAGTCCTTAACGCTTTCGGCCTAAAACCAGCAGTCGTTGACTTCACGGAACCGATTCGGGGAGCGGGAAAATACCACGGTGGGCCAGAATCCGATGAGCACAAGGAGATGAAAAGATTCATCGCGACTCATCCCCAAGCAGTCGGTCTTGGCAATATCGGACATGGCACAAATGAATACGAACTGCCATCTGGCGATTTGCTTGATGTCTCATTTCAAGCCACTGATTTCTGGTATGCCGTAGAGGTTAAAACCAAAAAGGCACCGTACAGCGATCTCGTGAGAGGGATCTTTCAGTGCATTAAATACAAGGCTGTCATTGAGGCCGTTCAGGCTTCAAGGCTGCTGCCACAAAACTGCAGAGTCATTTTGGCGATCGAAGGGCATCTGCCATCTGACCTCCTGGCCCTCAAGAACATGCTCGAAGTTGACGTCTTGGAGCGAATCGATTTCAGAAATGGATAACATATGCGCATGCAACTTGACGGCAACCAGGAATGGCGTTTAGCGATGCCCGAAGCCAACCCCTGGTCGCATCTCGCCGCATTGGTTAGTGTAGCCGCACAGACCGCAGTTGATGCATCTCGTTAGGCGTTTATCAGAGTTCTGAATGCGTCAATAGATGCCAATGGCTTGGTCCGATGAATCATTCTGTGGCAATTTGAGCACAAAATAGCGAGGTCATCCAAGCGAGTGGTCTCCGGACGGTCCCTGGCGCCCAACGGGATGAGGTGGTGAACTTCGCAACATCCGATTCCCAGCTCGTTGAATCGATCGAATCGGAGATCACATGCTTCGCAACTGAGGAAGCCTTTGCGTTGAAGTACTTGTCTTTTCTTCGCGTCGGATAGTCCAGGTTGCCGCTCCCGCGCCAAATGCATAACAAGGAATTGTCGGCCTTCAGCCCCACCAACATTTTCGAGATCGATGTCTGGTAATGTTTGAGCGCCTTCGGGTGCCAATGCCTCAAGAAATAAAATCCCAACGGCATCTTTCCTGAAATCAGGTCTGGTTCGCAGGACTAACGGATCTTCTGAATATCCCGTGGCTCGATATCGACCGATATATTGCCATGCGTCGGCTTTCTGCTTTATGAAGACAGGAATATCATTCTTCTGGGACGCAAGTAGGTGGGCCGCCTTCATGACTTTTGGCGTTGGCGGGTCCTTTCTCCCTACGTCAATTTCGAATGGCGCCCGTGCATTGACTTTTGGATCGAAGCAGCCGCAAAGGACCTTGCCGTGCAGCGTTGGAAGGTAGCTGACCAGCTGGCCGCCCCCGACCAGATCGCTTATTTCGCGGCGAGTGTAATTCTTGAAAAGGATTGGATTCATTTTGCCTACGCGCCCTACTTGCTTAATCAAGGAACGGATCAAAGCCCGCCGCCTTCAAATTCTCCGTCTTTGGGTCGTCGAAGGTTAAGCAGGTCTTGCCGGATCCGGCTAGCTGACGGCAGAAGGCTTCCGTCTTACTGCCGGAAGCTGCGTACACGACGACAATTCGGTCCGCTATCGCCGCGACGACTTCATTGCGGCGGGAAGCGGTTTCTTGTGTCGCCCGTTTAGTCGTGGCCCCAAATGGCGAGAGTACGAGCAGTCGCCCGCCGTCTATGGCATCGCGCAGTTCTTTCGGAACCCGCGTCGGTATGCTCCGTGCGAGCACGATGCAGACTGGCGTCTGAGACCGGAGCATGATATTTAGGACTTCGCGCTCAACCGGTGAATGAAATCCACTAACCACCGGTCGATTCTCAAGTCGCCAGCGCTGGGCAAGGTCGTAGGCACTTAGGATGAGATTCCCGGGACACCGCACGGAGGAGAAAAAGGCTGTCCACGTGCTTCCGAGAATCCGCTGATCACCGAGTCCTCGCAACATAATATCGGCATCCGCTTTCTTGTCGCGCTTATTTGAGTAAACATCGTGAAGGCTCGTGTTCCACGCATTCATGTCGTCAGCTTGCCCTCAAATCGACAGAAGGATTGAGATCGCCGCAGGTGATTCAACTGGGCAGTTCGGATAATTCGGCCAGCGTGCTCAAGATCACGATATTTTCGGTAACGGGTTTCGCCGAAATATCGATTCAAAACCGCTTTGGGGTCTCTGATATCATCCGGGCGGTTGCACCGTGGAACGCGGACCTGATGCGCAGGCGTGGATAGAAAAGCCGATAGCGCATGGTTGTCTGAGAGTATCCATGACTCCAACATCTTCTCGACACAGACAAGGGCCACACGAGGATCTCTTGATCTCACACCTGCCAAGCGAAGTGATTCACTGATTTCTTCCTTGTCGTCATGGCGACAACCGCGCCCCTCGTATTCTCCCCACGCGGGTAACAAATCCCAGAGAACTACGACACGGCGGCACCCGCCATTCAAAAGGGCTTTCGCCCACTTCCCGCATTCCTGCTTGAGCAATGGTTTCCGATCCAGCGTAACTACATCCGGTTCAATGCGAGCGTCAATGAGGCGGGCCAGATGCGGGATCACAGTTGTCTCAGCCCCTTGGGGCCCACATTCAACTATGAATCCGACTTTCACGATCTGGTTCTACGCGACAGTCGACCGGTGGTGTACAGGTGCCCTGGAGCGAAGCTCTTCGCCCATGATTTTGTTTCAGTACTGTCTGACGGCCTCCAAAACCGTGGCGCACCTTCTTCGTCGCGCTCGCATAGAACCAGCGTTTGAAGTGGCAACAGATCCAAAAGGTATGGCGAGTGACTTGTCATCAATACTTGACTACGCCCGTCATGGATGGCTGTTCGAATTTCATCCAAGATCAAATGAGTTGTGCGCGGATCAAGACCATTTTCGATTTCCTCGACCGCAATTAGCGGCGGTGGAGAGGGACTTCTCAATAGAGCCAGCAGGGCGAGAATCCGAAGCGTTCCCGTCGAGAAGAGCCAGCCGGGAACTTTGAAGTCCTTTTCGGTCATCTGAAGATAGACTGTGCGCTCAAGCTCGGAAGTCAATGCCGGCTGAATATCCCGCGCGTAGGAAAGAACAGACCTGAGCGATTCCGCTATTCCGTAATAGGCGTCCGAATCTTGATCGCGTATCCAACGCAGATATTGAGCAATGTTGCGTCCATCTTTCGCCAACCTGACCTCACCACCAGCGCGTTTTTGCGGCGACGGTTCGCCCATGTTCTGAGGGACAAGGCCGAGGAACTGCCAGCGGCCCAAACCTCCTATACCGAGGTCTTGAAGAATAGATTCGCCGTCGTCGAGTTTCGTTTTGCGCCGGATACGATCCGGCCCGTTGGGATAATCAATTATGCCTCGATCATTTCGGGTCATGTGAAGACCCTTGCGGAATTTCACCTCTTCGTGCTGGATAAATATCTGATTTCCGCCTTGGCCCATTGTGAGCGCCGTCTCGGCACTGAATGCCCCTCCAATGGTCTTTAAAGGCATCCAACCGGACATACTGAATGACATCGGATTTGTCTGATGGGCGCGCTTGTCCCTTGTTTCCTCTTTGTCTTCATGGGCAACCGCCCGGCTCCAAATATGCTCAAACCCGTGCCACGGTCTCATGGCTTCGTCTACGCCATTCTGCGCGACGGCCTGGAATGTTTCCAAGGCCTCCAAAAAACTACTTTTCCCCGAGCCGTTGTTGCCTATGAAGACGGTTAACGGGGAGAGCTTCAGCGCACCTGTTTCTCGGATCGCCTTGAAGTTTCGTACACGGATGCTTCGCAAGAGTTGTTTGCTCATTTGATCAGTCCTCTTTCGACGTCCCGATACGCATTGCGCGCTGCATCCTTTACCGGGTCGGCCACGAGGGGGAACGTGGTGAGGATGTATGCAAACTCGTCTTCCGTCAGGCCGTAGAGATGGGCAATTAGGCCATCGAGTTCTGATCGGAGTTTTCCGCGTTCCACCGGATCGATCGCTCCTTCTTTGTGGCTCTTCAGTCCTACGCACTTAGCCAACTCGTCGAACTCTCGAGACACGCAGATTAAACGTGCCGTACGATTTGCTATTGGCGATAGAGCCTCATCTGTCTTCGCCAACCGAGGCACAGGAACTTGATACACATAGAACTGATTGAGTGTCGTTGTAACCTTCCTGCGAATGAACCAGTCAACCGTGAAACTGTTCAGTGCTGCGCAAAGAAACAACATTTCAAGGGGGTCAATTCGGCTTACCGACAAGTCGAGCGTCGGAGTATTCACTTCCCCGAAGAAGCCGGGTGGGATAATTGTCGAAATCAGCGTGCGCTCGTTGGTGTTACTCGCAATCCGCCGGTACACAAAGCGGTATCGCTGGTAGTCAAGACGTGCGCCCGTATCCGTGGCATTACCCAGAAGCGCATTCCGCCCCTCTGCTTCTGGGATCCAATATGTAGGCTCTTCGTCCGTCAACTGGAATTGATGAAACATTTTTCCACTCAACAGCGGAAGAGCCCCGGGTCGTTTTGACGTTACAAATAGCTGTGCGTCATCGCGAATGTGGAACTCGCGTTTGATCGCGAAATTCCATTCTCTTTCAGACTTATCCCCCAATATGGGGAACCGGATGAGCTTCTTGGCGAGGCCGACTTCCATCACACTATTGAGTTCCATTATTGAGAGCGTATCTGGCGAAAGGCGGGAGATAAGCTCAACCGAGATCGAAATCGCGCCTTCCTGCGGAAAACGCTCAAGTTCCGAAGCATCGAGACGCATAAACGCCGCAGGAAAATCAGATGTGCTTCCACCTTTCTCATACGTCAGGACGACGAACTTGAAACGCGAGTCCACCCCTTCAAATATTTGCTTACGATTTTCGAAGCAGAAGAGACCGGTAATCTTCGTCTCTTTGAAAAGCAGCGCACGAAGTTGCTTCGTGCCCATGTCTGTGTAGATGCCACTGGGAAGAACAATTCCGCAATGACCACCGCGGCGAAGAAGATTGACGCATTGTTCCGTGAATAGCTTGTATAGATTAACGTCCGCGGCCGCTTTCTTATCATCTACGATACTGATCTGGTTCTTGTACTGCGGAGCAGACCGAAAGAAATCGTTGGTATGTGGATAACTGCTTTGGTACGCCAACCAGGCTTTACGCGTATCTGCGTCCTTTAGAAGTTTCGCTCTTTCCTTCTCGAATTCCCCAATCGTCATCTTCTTTTGAGTAACTAGGTCCGAATATTCTTCAAAGAACTGTTTTGAATTCGGTTTAAAGGCTTCCCATGGGGGATTGGTGATGATGGCGTCAAATCCGCCCCGCTCGTTAATAATCTGGTCAAACTCATAGCCCCAGTGAAACGGCTTGAGAGCAACGATGTCGTCCTCCTTAAGAGCACGTCGCTCCGGTTTGCCTTCTCGGTTCTTCCTCTCGTCCCATGTGGCCTCTTCGTACTGGATTTCCAAGGACCTAAACTGCGCGAGTAGAAGTCGATTCAGCATCATCTTCGCAGTGCTCTTCTTCTTCTCGATGCCGTCGCGCAATTCTTGCAAGTCTTCGCCATAACCGGTGGCCCGTCGGTAGAGAGCGACCAGATCGTTTTTCTCAGCCAGTAGTTCAGCAAACTTGCGGCCCTGAACCTTCGCCGCGTATTCGCGCTCCACCTCTTTCTTTGTCTTGGCCACCTTGGACTCAACCGCGAAGCCAAGATCGCTCTTGTGAACCATGTTCATGCGCCCTTGCTCCGTGGCGGCACCGGTCAAGGCGTCGAATTTGGCCGGATCGACGTGAACAAGACCAATCAGCGAGTTGCCGGCCATGATGTTGAACTCGATGTTCGGCAGAGGTTCGAGGGCATCCGCGGAATTGGCGGAGGCAACGAGGGCAAGGAAGAGGCGGAGTTTGGCGATTTCGATAGCCTCTTCCATGATGTCCACGCCGAAGAGGTTGTTGGTGATAATGCTCCGTTTGATGAAGTAGGAAACGCTCTTGTGCTCCTTCTGCGTCTTCTTAAGCCACTCCTGCAATCCCTTGTCGCTCAAAAACTCGATCTTACCGATTACGGCGGCGTAGACGTTGATGAGCGTCTTCATGGCCGACACGAGGAACGCGGCGGAGCCGCAGGCTGGATCGAGCAGACGGAGGTTCGGCAGGACGTCGTAAAGCAGCTTCTTGCAGAGCGGCGCATCAAGGGCCAGCAGGAGGTCGCCCATGTTGTCGAATGACCGCACGGCCTTGCCGTCGCCTTTTGCCACCCCGTCCAGGATCAGGCGGTGAATAGTGCGTTCGCACAGATATTCGGTGATTTCCGGTCGCGTGTAGTAAGCGCCGAAGGCCTTCTGGTTGATGTATTTTTCAAAAATATAGCCGAGGACATCCGGGTTGATTTCATTGTCCTCGCCGCCGGGTGTGTCGTTCAGATTCCAGGAGTACCGTTCGAAGAGAGCGAACAGATTGGCGAATGCCTTGTCCTGAATGGATATTTTCGGCCAATCAAGTTCTATGCGATGATGCAGAAAAAGTCCGCCATTCAGGTACTTGATCTTGCCTAGCAGCCCGTTCACTTTGGCGCTGCGCTGGTCCTCCGGCTTGGCGAAGCCCTCGAAAAACAGCGTCTTTAAAAACTTCTCGTAATACAGATCGCGCCCCTCCTCGCGACTCTGTTCCAATTTGTTTTGCAGGTAACGGCCTTCACCGCCATCGAGAAAGAACTTGCGTTGCAGGAAGTAGACGAACATCAGACGATTGAGCAAGACCGAGGCATACCAGCGCCGATCCCGATCGTCGTCTATACCCTTGATCAGGTTCAGGAACTCAAGGTGTTGGTCTTGAAACTCGCCGTAGAACTTCTTGGTGACCCGCTCAATGTCGAGCGCTTCCTTCAACCGGTCTGCGACTTCGACGAGCGGCACATTTCCAGCTTCGTCGAAGTCGCCGAGGTCGAAGACCATCGAGTTGAGTTTGCTGAGGAAAAGGTCGCCCGGCTGACCGCGGACATAAATGTGATCGCGGGCAGAAGTCTTGCCATCCTGTCGCTTCACCCAATACCAGAGGCTCTGCGTCCGGCGTTCGTCCACGAAGATCAGAAGATTCTCGTGATGCAGCGCGGATATCTCTTTGTGCAGGGCTGCGCGGGTCTTGGCGCCGGGTATTTGACCATCCTTCGCGGTTATCTCCAGAACCATGACGCCGGACAGTTGCGCGAGTTGTCGCCTTGTGAAACCAGCGTCTTTGTGCGTTATTGCGATGGCTTGGCGGGAGGCTGGCTGTGACCAGCCGAGCTCCTCGACGAACAATTTCGAGAAGTCGAAATCCGCCAGACATTTTCGCGCTTTGTTCAGGTCCAGCGGCATATCATGTTCCCACGCTTGTTTCCGATAGCCCCAAAGAACAGATGATTCGAGGTTCCTGTGCCTGATCCTCTACTTGGACAAGGCAAAGTCTTTCTTCCTGTCGCAGGGCAATTGCGAGGCCCGCCAAGTCTTCGTTCGAAATGCCAGAGCGCAGTTGTCGATTGAGCGTATCCACAGCGGTCTGACGCAACGGATAGCGGTAAATCTCTTCGATAACTTTCGCTAACTCTGGTGACTCAAAGAGTGTTCCCTTAACGTCTTCGGCGTGACGCTTAAGACGTTCGTACGTGCGGAAACGCGCTCCTGACGGACGGCCAAGCTGGCCGCCAACAGTCTTTTCCTCCGCAACGATCAACTCGACCGCCTTCTTGACAAGGTCATGGTGATTCGGTTGTCGCGGCAGGGCGGCTGTTTCTGGTAGACATTCGGCTGTTTTCAGAATTTGGTATTGCGATTCGGTGACGCTCTCGCCCTTATCGTTCATCCATGCCAAAGCGTCGTTTCCTTCCGGCGTTTTCATGTAAACCAATACGCCATGCGGTTCTTTTTCTGTCGGTTTGTGTGCCTTCGTGGAATAAGCAACGGCGGGAAGAGACTCTATAAGTTTTTCCAACTCAGGGTTGCGGTCAATCGCGTTCTTCCAGATTTGGTAAGCGTAAGAGGCCAGGTCAACTTCCGTGTCCGTTTCACCGTCGAGGATTCCTGATTTTTCGTTGTAGAGATCGAGAACGGCTTCGTCGTTGCGATCGTCTTCGAAGAAAGACTCGTCAGTGCCTACAACTTCCGCATTTTCCTTCAGTCGCTGGCGGAGCCGATCCCGTAGTTTGATAATCTTGTTTACTCCCTCAGCCGGAAGAAATGAGTAGCATGCGATGTTCTCCGCCTTTTGCCCGATACGATCCACGCGGCCAACACGCTGAATCAGGCGGATAATAGCCCAAGGCAGGTCAAAATTGACTACGATGGCGCAATCTTGCAGGTTTTGCCCCTCACTCAGCACGTCTGTCGCAATCAGAATGCGCAACTCATCCTCTGGTCTCACTTGGCTGCGCTTGTTGTTGCTTTCCGGGCTGAATCTCCAAGCCATTGCGGCAGGATCGTAGGAGGCGCCAGTTACGCCCGCGGCTTTTTTTAAGCCTTTCGCATGAATCTGGGCTTCGAGATATCGAACGGTATCCGCGAACTGCGTGAAGACTATGACTTTTTCCGATGGATGTAGTTTCAAAAGGAGGTTGAGCAGTTTGGAAAGCTTGGCGTCCTGGTCAGGATTCCATACCCCCGCATTCTTGATCACGCTGAGAAGTGCATCAGCGTCTGCCGAGAGATCCTTTTCAAGCGACGGCACAAATAAGTCTGGCCGAAGCCACTTGAACCGCTTCTGGTATTTTCGCGCATACTCTTCATAGGCCTCAAGAGCCCGCCGCTTGAAATCTTCTCTTGATCGCAGCGGTCCTGAAGCTGCGTCTATGTCGTCGGATTCCTCGGTCTCATCGTTAAAGAGTTCAGCTGTCCCGATGTCACCATCCGCATCTTCATCGAATATCCTCGAATCGAGTATGCCGACATCTTGGGTGCCGATTGGCAAGGGCAGGTTTCTTTCTACGGCATGAAGGAACACAAAGTTTCTCAGAATATGCCGTTCGACGGACTGCATAAAAGCCTGGCCACTGCTCTCAAGCCGCTTGAAAAGGCCGGTACGACAGAAGCCCTTCAGCCGGTGGCCGGCACGGGAAAGGTTCTGAATTGTCTTCTGCTCGGTCGGCGAAGGAGGCTGGCGAGGCGATGCATGAAGATAGTTGCCGAGCCCGTAACGCGGGAGCGTCAATTCGTTTATCGTATCCACGACCTCCGACGAGTAAAGGCGGGCGTACTGATCCTCTCCAGCGCTGTCCGAAATCTTGAACTTCACCGTCTTTGGCTGGCGAGTGGGGAAATACGATCGCGTGCCGTCTTCAAAGGTCAGGAATTTCCGTCCGCTCGCCGGGTCGGTCTCGGCGTAGTTTTTCTGAATGAAGCTCCGCGTACGACGTACGAGATAAAGTCGCATTAAATCACGCCAGTCATCGGCGTAGAAGCTCTTCTCGAAGGCGGCCAAAGAGCGAACGGCGCATTGGTGGCGGCGGATGAATTCGGTTTCGCCAAGTTCCTTAAGAAGTTGTTCCGGGCGAATACCCAAGTCTTTATCTTCCTTTACGAAGAGCCGGAGCTGGTTCGACAAGTCCAGATACGTCTTGTTGTACGGGGTGGCCGAAAGAAGGATGCACTTGCTTTCATTTCCTTCGACGTATTCTTGAATGGCGCGAAATCGCTTGCCCTCCCGGTTTCGGAGATTGTGGCTTTCATCGATAAGGATAAGGCGATACCGGCGCAGTTTCGGAAGCTCGCGGATGACTTGGCTTAAGGAGAGAACTTTTGCGCGCATGCGATATTGCTCGCGGTAGTCTTCCCACATCGGGACAAGGTTCTTCGGACAGATGACAAGGGTTTCCAGTCCGTGATCGTCTTCCATTATCCGGGCAACTGCAGTCGCCATCAGCGTCTTGCCTAGGCCGACAACGTCACCGATAAGTACACCACCGCGTTTGTTCAGATGGTGCGCAGCAATCTTCACCGCGGCTTTCTGGAACTCAAAGAGCTTGGCCCCGAAGTCGCGAGGGATCGCGAACTCGCTCAGGCCGGCCCGAGCCTCTTGCGATAGATGATAAGCAATCTTGAGGTAGATGTGATAAGGCGGGATCGGCTCGACTCGCGCCCAACTCGTCTCGATTATTTCCACCAGTTCCTTGGAAATGTCCATGCACCAGCGGTCAGTCCATCGGTCTTCAAACCACCTGGCGAGCTTCGTGCATGCATCGTGATCCATTACGTCAATATTCAACTCGCCTTGGTAGCGAAGGCCGGAAAAGGTGAGATTGCTGCTGCCCAAGTAGCCGACAATCGGGTTGATTGGATCGGGACGGAATAGCAGATACAGCTTCGCATGCAGGGGGTGACCGAGGAACAATTTGACGACGACTTTTCCCGCTTTGATTTGTGCGGCTAGACGCCGCAGACCCGCTTCGTCTTCATCGGTAGGAACCCCAAAGGCCAGCTGCTCCCTGAACTCTTCGGCCAGCCGACGCTTCAGCCGCAACGCGGTTTGAGTGTCGAGCTTATCGCCATGATCCACCAAGCTCATGGCTGTCCGAAGTTCGTCAGCAGGCATTTTTTGCATGCCAACCAACAAACGGCAGCACTGCCCATCACCGCCAGCCCATGCATCGACTTGGTCGTCTATCTGCTTCCAACCGCGAAGGTTGAAGTACCCGACGCAAAAGTCGCCACGTTTCGCCAGCGGCAAGGTGTCCCGCAAGGCAGAGAGCAACGTCTCTTCAATGTTGTCGAATATCCTCGGCATAGATGCAACTCGCCAAACACGAGGGAATTGTATAGCCAACCTGAAATCCGAAGTCGAGGCATGCATTCGGGCCAAAGACACGGAACAAAAAGAAAACGCAATGTCGGCGCGGCTGCGCGATTCCGCCATCTCGCACAGTCGTTCATCTTCTCGCCGCATGTCGGTTCTCCTTTCCAGAAAGAAATGGCAGCCGGTCCTTGCGATGGGACGCGGCTGCCATTCCTGATCTGTTTTCGGGCCGTGATTCGCCCGGATTATCCATTTCGTTCTGGTTAGTTCCTCCCGCCAAACCGCGGCCGCAGGCCGATAGACAGGCCGCATCTTTAATTCGCGGCAAGGCGGGCGGGATTCCTCTAGGCTGCCGCGCTCTGCTCTGTCGCGAGTTCGGCGGGCTCAGCGTTGGTGATGTAGTCAACAGCCTTCTGCGCTGCTGCTGCGGCCATGACTACAAGGCGGGTGTCTTCCTTGATGACCTTGCGCCAGCCATCCAGGTAGGCGGCGGAGTTCGCGAGCGTGCTATCCGCGATGCCGGCCAAGCCGCACAGGAACGCACTTCCCATTTCGGCGACCAACTCCTCCCGGCCGTAGTTCTTCGTGCCGAACCCAGTTGTGCCGTCGTCGTCGTGCTCCGGAGCCTTTCGGTTCAGGCGCGAGGGATGCCGAGTGCTGTGGGTCAGCTCATGAAAAAGCGTCGAGTAGTACTCCTCGGCCAACTCGAAGCGCTGCAAGGGAGGCACGTTCACCGTGTCAGTGGCCAGCCGGTAGAATGCCCGGTCTTCCACCGCGTGTGATACCGTCGGCGGTCGCGGCATGCCCGCAACCAACTTTTCCGCCTCAGCGATGGGATCGTGCGCGAACGTGGGCAGATCCGGCTTTGGATAGTCGACATGCTCGCACTGCTCCACGTTGAAGACGGGATAGTACCGCAGGATCGGGATCTGGACCTTGCGCTCAGGATCGGCAGGGTCCGGCTTGCCGTTGAGGAGCTTCCAGAACACGGCAATGCTGGACTTCTCTCCCTTTCGGACATTGCCGCCAATTGCTGTAGCCTGCCTGTAGGTGAGCCAATATGGTGAGCCATAAGGGCTACATCCAAGGAGCAGCACATTGATCCCGCGGTAAGGCCGCCGTGACAGCAAATTCTGTGGCGCGCGGCGTGGTCCCGACTTCCAGGCCTGATGCCACGGGTTCACCCCTGCGTCGATCAGGGCCAATATCTTCTCCGTGATGATCTCGTATATGTCTTTGCGTTTCATGGTGATCTCCTTCTAGGGCGTGCGGCGCTGGAACGACCGGATGTGTCCGCCGAATGCGGCCAGGATGGACACGAGGAAGGCCGTGTCCCGGCGTTGTCCGTCTTTGGTGTTTCCGAGCTGTCTAGCAATCCAGCGTGCCTTGCGCCGTTGGCGCTCTGAGACCCGGAATGCCTCTTGGTTGGCGTTATCTTTTTCGGGCGGTTCGTTCATGGATTCTCCTTTGAATGAAATCGGCGCAGACACCTCCGGCATGGCGGGATGTCTGAGCCGATGGTTTGTTTCGGGCGTTGCTGAACTACGCCGCCGCAGAGTCTTCAGGACTCTTGGCGGGTGCCGCATTGCGCGGCAGGGGGATGCGTACTGGCAGGACTTCGCGGGCTTCGCCTGGCAGCGACTCCGACGCGATTGCTTTGACCAAGAGCCGGTCCACGAGTTCTGTCATATGGACGCGCTCGGCTTTGGCCATCCGGTACAGGCTGGGAATGAGGTCTTCCGAGATCCGGGGTGAGTACACCTGGTACCTCCTTTCTTCGCGGAATAGACCTGAATCAACTTCCTTCAGGCTTGTTTCAGGGGTTGATTCAGGAGAACAAGAAAGGCCCGCCTCCCTTTCGAGAGACAGGCCTTGTGATCAGAAGCTTCAGCTACGTCAGGCTACGACGCCCTGTGGGGCTTCCGCCTGAGTGGCCTTCGACTTCTTGCATTTCCGAGGAGCGACCGATACGGTCGCCACCTCGTTTCCAACCTTGATGGTCTTGGTATACACGACGACCTCGGCGTTTGACCGCGGTTCATCGTCGGGCCTGAACTGTGATATGTTCACGCGACCCTGCAACTCGACGGCCAGGCCTTTGCCTTGAGTGGTCAACAGCTGGGCCAGTTCCTCACTCGGGTTGAACACCACACAAGGTACGTGTGATACCACGGGTTCGGCCTCGCCATTCTGCTGACTGCACGCCACGGTGAAGACAAGGACTTGCTTATCCTTGCCTCGAACCACGGCGTGATTCACGAGTTGTCCGCTGATGACGCAGACATTCATGCTACTGCTCCTTCCTTGGGTTTATACTGGCCACACCAGGAGGTGTGACCCATGCGCCGCTAGACGTGCGGCTACGTTGCCCTTTCACGTGAAAACGCGATTGAGCTGATGCTTCGACTCACCTGAGAAGGTCAGTCGAACGATTCATTCCATTGAGGATCGTGAAAGTGATGCCCGTTCCGCGGAAGGCGTCTGATGAGGTATTCAACCTTCTGGTCTATCTCTTGAAGTTCACCGAGGATTTCCTCCGCAAGTTGCTGAACGGTTTTGCGCCGGCTTGATTTGCTCATACCGACTCCATGGGCACCGCGTTTAAAAAGGTTTGTGCACGCCGAGTTCGATTGGCGAATAGCTCCATCAAGCGTCTGCCCTTGGCTGTAACCGCGTAGAGTTTCTGGCCGCGTTTAGCGCCTTCACCGCAAACTGTGACCAGGCCGAGTTGACGTAGGCCTTGCATGGCCCGCACTGTGGACGCGAGCCCATGTGGATATCGTTCATTGACGGTCTTTCGGACAGCGGTCGTTGTCTGTGGTGAGCGCTTCATAAGCGCGATCAGCACCTGATGTCGGACGCGCGAGCGATAAATCACCGCAAAAGCGTGCCAATCAGTCCCATCACTTGACTTGGGTACGATGTCCGCCCTGACGTATACCTTGCCGTTGTGTTCCCCTGGATTGAGGCAAGTCGCAACACCACGAGCCCGCATTTCTCCAAGAATGAGCCAGACATCGCGAAGCCGAATTTTCGGCGCTAGTGTCTTTGCTGATCGCCAGATTTCCAGAGGCGTCATTGGGCCTTTTAGCACTTGCGCTACAGCTGATCGCTGTCGTCCGCTCTTCAGCCATTTGTCGTTACTTCCGCGTTGCATCCCACTGTTGCCACTTTGCAGTTAATAAAGCTTGTGGCTGCCAACTTCGGAGAGTGTTGCGTCAGCGCTTTCCGAACTGGGCGCGCTCAAAGCTTTTTATTGGTGCCGTGTCAGCGGTTAGATGGAACTGGCTGAAATGATTGATTGGACCCGAATCAGCGTGCCGAAATCGCTGTACTCAGTCGGCAGCGCCTTGCCGACGACTCTGCCCGCCGACAATCCCATCGGAAAAATGATGCACACCAACCGGAGAGTCCTGAGGAGCAAGCTGGAGACCATTTCTTCGGCCGTTCGCGAACGACTCAAGATCAGGAAGGACAATATCGAGCGAATCGCCGACGACAGAGAAGCCCTGGCGAACATGATTCAGGGAATTTCTGTGGCATCGAACTACCACCTCCGTGAACACCGCGAAAAGGGGCCGCTGTATCAAAAGACATTTGAGCTGGCGAAAGAACGCAGGGCTCAGGACACAGAATGTTGGCGGGATGTCGTTCTCGTTCTTCGAGACTTCCTGACATTCTGGGACGAGTACGAACGGGCGAAAGCGCGAGGAGAGTTTCTGGAGAATGTTTGACGACGAACTGCGCTCCATTTGCCAAAAACTGAAGCCACTGATTGGAAGGCGCGCCGACGCACTCTGGACGGCCTATCTGACCTCAGAGACTCAACAGTCGAAGCGACAGAATGAAGCACTTATCCACATGGTCGCGGCTCAATACCTGGCTGCAGATGTCGACGATCGTAGAATCCTCCTTCCGCCACCCGCAGTGCCCGCTGCAGGCGGGGAGTTCCCACTCGGCACGGTGTTCTATGACAAACAATCTGGCATCCCGCTGCTCTTAAGGCGCGAAAACTTCATAAAGCACATCGGCATTTTCTCTATTACAGGCGGTGGCAAGACCAACGTCGCGCAGCTCTTGCTGTTGGGTTTGCTGCAAAACTCAATTCCATTTCTGGTCATCGACTGGAAGCGAAGCTATCGCGCATTGAGGGCGATCAAGACCGCCAACACCGAAAAGCTTCGCGTGTTCAGCGTCGGTCGAAAAAGCGCATCGCCCTTTCGATGGAATCCGCTCAGAGGACCACCGGGCGTTCATCCAAAGACCTGGATAAGCGTAGTCGCCGAGGCTCTAGAAAAGTCGCATCTGTCAGGCCCAGGAGTGGCGGACATCCTGATCGAGATACTCGACAAGAAATTTCAGGATACCGGCGTATACCAAGGTATACCGGACCAGTATCCAAACTTCTTCGACGCGAAGGATGAACTCGAGCGCGTCCAATTCAAGGGTCGACGTATGTTGTGGCAAGATAGTTGCCTCAGAATCCTCAATACATTCGTCTTCGGACCAGCCGCAGGTGCCTTCAACGCAAGGAATCCGATCAAGCTTGAAGACCTGCTTGATGACCCCGTCGTCATTGAGTTGGACCAAGAATTACCCAAGCCACTCCGGGTCTTCCTGAACGACATAATTCTGCGATGGATTCACCTGTATCGTTTGGGCCAGGGGGAGACAGACCAACTCAGGCATGTGACCATTCTGGAGGAAGTACACAATCTCTTCCCGAGAAGCCTTGTCGAAAAGCAGGCCACGAACAGCTTGGAAACTGTCTTCAGAGAGATTCGAAGCTTCGGCGAAGGCTTGGTCAACATCACCCAGCATCCATCGTTGCTTCCCATATACGTCCTTGGCAACTGCAACACACAGATCTACCTCGGCCTGCAGCATGAAGATGACATCGAAACCGCCAAGCGAGCCCTATTCCTGAACCGCGGTGACGAAGTGTATCTGGATCGGCTCGCGGTCGGAGAGGGCATCGTCAAGATCAAGGGGCGTATTGATCCCTGTTACGTCCGTTTCCCGCTAGTGCCCGTTCCGAAAGGGGCAGTTTTGGATGATGCGCTAGATGCGGGAGGTGACGATGCTTCAGAGGAGAATCTGGGTTAAGTCCGGAGTCATCGAAGTCCTCGACGAGCGTGAGGTCCGCCTGCTGAACTTGGTGTACGAGAAGATCGTTTACTATTACCGGCATCTATACGGCACAAGGCCGTGTTACCGTTATCCGCTCTCTTTGGCCCGGCTCATGAAATTATGTAACCGTAGTGGCAGTACCGTCCGATCTGCCTTGCACTACCTGGCCAACACCATCCCGCTTGGAACCCGCAATGGAACACTTATCCATTACGACCGCACCCAATCTGTCAGAAACAAATCCCACCGTCCGTATCGGATATTCCTCCGAACAAAGTCTGACTCGTTACATACGTAAGTATGTGGGGAAATATAGCCATCGTTCCGAATGTTTTGCTAAGGAACTTCTTAAAGAGAAACCCCGTACTCTTCCAATGCCAACCCCAACTGCCTCAAAGAAGGAGCAACCATCATCCGAAGATTCCAGTTGGTTGGATCAGTACCCGGTCGAAGTTTTGGAAGCCGTGCTTGAGATATTGAAGGACCGAGAAAGCGCGCGCGCCAATTTCGCATCCCATCGATAGTAAAAAGGGGACTTGAACGCTTTTGTGCAAGGGCCTTCGGGGCCACTAAACAAATCTGTTCAAGGGCCGAAAGCCTTAAATAGCCGTGGCCCTTTGGTCCAGTATGAACGTCAAGATTCTCGTCCATGGAAACAGTTTGGAAGCCAGAAAGCGTAGTCTAGACCACTGGCGCGTTCCGCCGTCCACCAAAGCCGAATTGCTCCGATTTCTTTCCGACCTCGAACTTGGCAAGGTCAATCGCGGGAAGAAGATATCCCCAGCTGCGCAGCTGAAGTACCTCAGCGTCCTGAAGATATCTCTCGAGTATTGGAATCGTCCGACCGCACGTCTCAGCCTGAAACACGTCGAACATTTCGACCGCGACCTCAGCAGCGACCGCATTCAAGCCAAGGTCAAGAATGCACCGTACTCCCACTCAGTCAAGGTGAGTATCCGTAAAGCACTCAAGGTGTTCTTGCGATGGCGACTTGGCGAAGCTCGTGCCCATACTCTTGCCGGCTGGCTTGACACTCGAGATCAGACGCGAACGCCGGACTTTCTGGCTGAACAACAAGTCGAACAACTTTTGCGCAAGTGCCGCACGCCCGAGCAACGGTTCATCATTGCCGTACTTTTTGACACCGGAGCAAGGATTGAGGAATTTCTCAATATCCGTATGGAAGATGTTTCACTCCCGAACGGCAAAGATAATTTTGTCCGCATCACACTGAAGGAGGAGTACAGCAAGACAAAAGGGCGAACAATTGGCCTCTATTGGCGGCATAGTGTGGAAGTTGTCAGCACATTCATAAAGGCACGACTTGCTGAAGGTCGGAGCCAGCAGGATCCGGTATTTGCGGGCACCTACGGCGCTACGCGAATGTTCCTCAATCGAATCGGCGTTTCTGTTCTTCGCCGACGAGTGTATCCCCATCTTCTGCGGCACAGTTCCGCAACGTACTACGCCACCAAACTCAACCGCCAGGAGTTGTGCTACCGATACGGCTGGCGATTCAGCAGCAACATGCCTGACGTCTATATTTCCAGAGCCGGCATGGAGAACAAAGAATTGGACGTCAAATTCACGAAGACGGAGATAAGTGACGTGAAGGACGATTTGGTCAAGCTGCAGCAGGAAACCAAGATCAAGGACGACCGGATCGCCAAACTGGAAAACTCTCTTGCTGATCTAAAGGGCAACTTAAAGGCGATCACGGAGATACTTCAGAGACACCCGCCAATCAAGGCGCTGGAAGCTGCGCTCAGGAAAAAACGATCCAATGGAACTACAACAGGCTGATCTCAACCGTAACGCCGTTTAGCTTGCAAAGCCTCCGCACTTCCTCCAGCAAATCCTCGCTGGCGCCCAAGAGTAGTCGCCCTGGAATAGCGATATGAGTTCTGCCGCAATCGATCTGTCTTTGCACTTCGACGATTAATGCTTCATCTGCTGCCGTCATGCATCGTTGTAGGTGTGCCGACTTTATAAATGTTCCTGAGCATCCATGCTGGTGATCTGATCACTCCTCGCCCCATATGTCGGCAAAGTGTACCGCCGCGTCGCACAATACAGGCGGAATCAAGCCTGCAAAGCGTCTCCCGGACTCGCGCCTCATGACCAAGGTCCACGTGCGCATCCATTCATTGCCCATCCTTGTGCCTTCTATTCTTGCGCATCGAAGCATGTCACGAAGCGCCTCTCTCTGTATTGTTTCAACGCCGCTTAACATGGGATGCATCAATGCCAGTCTCAAAATCATGAAGCCCAGCCAGGTCGACACCTTCTGGGAGTCCAGTAAATCCGCGGCGTATTCACCATACGAATCTAGTTCCTCATTATATGACCGCTCATCGCCTTCCGTTCCTTTTGCGAATGGCGAAGTTTTGCTTTTGTCACGCCAGTAGTCCCGAACGCTGGGGTAGTTCCATAGGCTTCTTCCCCGATCACGCCACTTTAAAAGCAGTTGGCCTATGAGTCGTCTCGCCGCTTCTCCGTTCACGTCATCGGTATTCCAGTAATAGTGCCGTTCGTCTATGTCAGGTCCTCCAAAGGACCTGTTCTTGTGAACTCGAGGCTCGTATTGTGCCGCCATCACATCGCTCGCATCACCGGTAAAGGATTGCGGCAGATAGCCAGGCCCAGACCGCACTTTTGACGCGATGGTATTCAATTCCGTTTGGCGTTGTTGCAATGCGCTTTCGTCTACACATCCTGCAGCTAGGCTATCAATTTGCTTCATGATAGCCTCTGCATTCACGACCCTCTGTTTACGTAGACCTACCGCTGTGCGAATACTTTCAATAGCTGAATCAACCAAGGGAAGCAGCCTTTCCGCAGCCCTTGGGCTATTCATCCGCGCAAGCAAATGCGCATACAGAACTGCATTTTCGGCTCCATCGCTCCGCAACGGCTCAAGTAGGCCAAGGATATAGTCGATCAAAGTATCTGACCGACTAGCTGATGAGCTGCTGGACAACAGCCTTACGCCAAGATCGATGTCGTATCTTTCCGTCGCAAGCTTTACGCACTCCTCTTGCACACGACTTGGCGCGATTCCACACAGCATGCACAACGAATCGTCCCATTTGTACCTCTCCAGCAAATCCTCCGCACAGCATCGCTCCCTCTTGTCTCCCCAGTATAACGACATGTGACATGCGGCAAAATAGTCCATGAAAATGCGGTGCCAAAACCGTACACCCCCGTCCCTTTCGCGATAGAGAAACCCCTCATGAATAGCGCTGTCGTACAGATTTCTGGCCAATTCCTTGGGATACAATCTTCCCCTGTAGTGTTCAGCCAGCGCTTCTTTGCATTCTGTTTCGCTCAGTGTGCGATCCGCATCAATCATGTTGAATGCCAGCCGTCCCAGTCCTTGGATGATGTCGCGGGCATCTCGTTTGGATAGCTTTAACGCCGCAATGCGGGCCTTGTTCAACATCTCGGCGATAAAGTAGGTCTCGACCACTTGTGTCATCAATTGGCCGAGTGATGTCGGAATGTCTCCGGACGCATCGCGCTTGAGCACTAACGCCACAAACCAAAGGGACATTGGTGTTGAAAGTAGCGCATTGGCACCTGAATCCCGAAGTTGTCGCACTGTTCTCTGCGCTAGGGCTGGTCTGATCCCAAAAGCTCTTAGGCATGCCTCGCCGTTCTCGGGTTCCAATGCCTGAAACCGAACAGCGCCGGGAATGTCCGGCAAATCCGAGTCCCTGGTGCTGATGTAAACTCTCGCTATCCGCAGCCGATAAACTGAGTCGTTGAACTCACGCTGAAACTCAATCTGCTCCGATCTGTTCAGATCATCAAAGCCGTCTAAAAACACGATACAATTGTAGCGAAACATTTCGCTTACAATCGCTTCACTATCGCCGCGAGAGTTTCCATATGCTGCGAGCATCACACTGATGGAATCAGCCCAATCCAAACTGCAGCGTGCGTAGAGTGGCAGGCACGTAGTCGTGCTGCATGCTCGCCAAGCAAGGTGACGCAGCGCCGTTGATTTCCCTGCGCCTGACACGCCCGAGATGATCACGACTTGATCCGTCACAGTTTTGAGCAAGTCCACTGTGTCGACAATACCACCCGCGTCTTTGTCCTGAAGAGTCGTGCCAGTGGCATCGTCCCGCACTTTGCGAAAGCGGGTGTTCGTGATTGAGCCAATGGCTAGTAGTCCTTTGCTGTAATGTGCGACTTGCCGCGCGAGCTCAGATTTCAATCTCGTTCTGTAGGCGCGTGCGTTGAACTCGTCCTTTCGCTCAGCTTTCCCTGGACGAGATGCAGTTCCCGATCGTGCGTGGCTTGCAGCACGCAACTGGCCCAAGAACACACCGATGTCAGGTGTCTCTATTCTCAGCGGAACACCGCATAGGTGAACGTTTACCATTATCTCGAAGGATGCTCTGTCCGGCGTGCCTTGAACTTTGACCAAAGAATTAAAAAGATCGGTAATGCCGCTCGGGATTCGGTGAATTCCGATCTGCCTGCCTCCCACCTGTAGCTCGAACCGCGAGCTGCCCAAATCAACGATCCGGGCCCAGCGGCTTTTTATGGCGTCATAGGGCCTTGAGATTGCGTGCCCACCCGGGAACGCGCCTTTGGATAGCAGCGAAATCTCTGGAGCCCAACGCTTCACTGGAATGAAGCCACTCTTCTTATTGCCATATTCGCGAAGAACGAGTGCCAAGACTCCCAAATGGAATGTGGCGTTCCTTTCGAGGAATTTGACGGCGATTCCGTCGCGCGCTTCCTTGCACGACGCAATCTGCGACGAGCGCAAGAAGAGCGTCTTGTTCCGTACGTCCACACGCAAAACATTCTCCTCGTTCTCTCTCATGCTGGCAGCCCGTTCTGGGAACCGTTTATTGCAGATATCGCCTTTATATAGCGGTCATCCCTCAAGTAAAGGGATGACAGTGACAATCGTGAACGTTGGGCTTCACGAAAGGACAGAAAAAATGATTTGTCGATTCCAATCACTCTTTGCGATAGCCACTGGGGAGGCAGATCCGCTAACTCGGGCGTACACTTCCTTCGTCACTTGGTCCGGCTCTCTCCCCGACCAATTCTTCGGCATGTTGGCCCGAATGGTACTGGTTCTTGGCATACCGCTTGTCCTCCTTTTGCTTGCCTTCCTGAAAGCCAGAAGCCGGAGCACCTTCTTCCAAGCCCTGTGTTTGGCATTCGGCGTTCTTACGGCATTTTCAGTTCCAGTTACGTGTACGCAGGGCTTCGGCTCCACGGCCCGTGCATGGTTCCTTGTGTTTTCTATGATCCTCATAGTCTTTCTTCCAGGAATTCTGCCGGGGTTGTTGGCAAGTCGGTTCGGCATTCAGAAAGTCATCCGCAGGTTCTTGTACGCAGGAATTCTTCTGTTCTTCGTCCTGCAAGGATGCTCGCCTTGAAACAAACCATCATACGACTGCTGGACAGTCTCCAAGACGCTCTGCGCGGTATACGGACGAGACTCACCGACGTGGAACCGGTTGTCATCGATCCCGGCTTTCTACCGCCTCCGAGAAACAATGGGGGGCGACCCATGGCCCAGCGTGTTGGTCATCGCCCTAGTCAGGAGGATCAAATGCGCCAGGCGGCACGAGAAATTTACGCGCCTAAACACGAGGACCGCCATTTTCTGCGCATCCATCCCCATGTCAGTAGTATCGCCGCCACACAAAGTGAAGTCTGGGAACGAAAGGGCGACTCACTTACTGCTACGAAAACCAAGTCAGTTGTCGTCACGTGTTCAGATAGCGTTGTTGCGCCTGAGCAAATTACCGCGCGGTGCTATGTCTGCAAAGGCTACGACAGCATTGAAACGCGCTGCCATATCTGCGCGCGTTCGCTTTGTAGATTACACGCCGTCGCACTCGATGGTCCCAATGGCCTGATGATCCTCTGCCCGGAACATGCGGAAGCCACTATCTGGAACTGGGACGTCTGGAGCGCCATGGATAACCAGCGCAGCAGTCCTCGGAACACCCAATTTCCGCCCATTCCCCGGTCGACGAGTTCGATGCAGAGGCCCAAATGAAGTTCGATGCAGATCGCCATTTTGCGCAGTACGCGGATGTCTTCAAAGACGTTCACGACGCTGGCCTGCAAAACGACAGAGTCGTCAGGCTCTTTGACGATCTCGCGAAAGTGCACGTGAGAAACGGGCAGCTTGCATCAGATAGCATGTTCAAGCTGAAGCGAATGGTGCAGGGGCAAGCATTATTGAATCGATTGTCACCTCGGCAACCTTCTTGGCCAGACGTCGATCCAGATACTGCAAATTTCTTCGGCTTTGATGCACATGACGACAGACCTGTGTACGTACCGCATAGTTCGTTGAATCTTCATACGGTCGAATTTGGGCCAACCGGAAGTGGTAAGACCACATTCAATTGGTTTCAAATTGACCAGTTCAGAGGGCATCGAATTCCGGTCACCTTCTTCGATCACAAGAATGAAGGCCGACGCCTCCTGAACGTCTATTCCGACGTCCTTATTCTCAGGCCAGACAAATGTCGCGAGAATTTGCTCGAACCGATTGGAGATCCAGCGACGTACAGCTTGGCAATGATCAGCGCCTTGCTGCGGCGAGCATCTATCCATAATTTGGTTCGTAGCAAGGCCATATCCATTTTGGAACGCACTTATAGAGGTATGGGCCCAGGTGACGCTGCGCCTAGCCTGCGCGATTTCCAATATCTCTTGGCTAAACTTGGCACCAAGAAAGGGGATCCCACCTTACACACAGTCGCAAATGCACTGGCGATGCTAAATGGATATCTCGGTCGGGCCTCCTCAGTTCGCAAGTCTACGACGTTTCAACCTGCATGCTCCGTCACTGTGTACGAATACTTGGGCGTACCGCCGTTGATTCAACAAACTCTGATGGAAATCTACTCATTGCGCCTTCAATTGAGGCGTGCGCAGGCGCGCCATACCACCACACTCAGAGAGGTGTTCATATTCGACGAAGGCCAACGTGTTTTCGGTGAAGAAATGCGCTCAGAGCCTGGCTGTGCGTATTTCGCGCCTCATATGCAACTTTTCCGTGAGGTGCGTTCGTCGGGAATTGGCATATTCGCCGGTGGTCAATCCTCAACTGAGTTCGCCAATACAGCTAAAGCAAACGCGGGCAATCGCCTTTGCTTCGGTACGAGGAGCGTTCCAGATGCGCGGGAGACTGCGCTGCTCCTGGGGCTGCCTGAAAACCGAGTCGCCGAATTGCAGTCGCTGCCGCTTGGCGTGGGCTTTCTGCGAAGCGACATACATCCTTATCCGATAAAGTTTCGGTTTCCAAATTTCGATGCAGGCCCTTACCTCAGCGACGCTGACGTTGAGGCGCGTATGAAGCCAATCTGGAGCCAAATGGACCAGGGCACTGTTTTTTCCCCAATTGATGAGCGGTCGGATCCCCCGATTTCATACCGCGAGATACTACAACCCAACGATGATCAGACGCCGGGCAACTCCGCGCAAACTGACGCTCTCAAGCTGGATGAGGATCCGAAGCTGTTTGCTGAGTGGTGCCTACTCATCCGAGACGTGCTAACTCATCCAGACGTTGGCGTCCTTACGCACTACAGGACTATTGGGTGGTCTTGCGGTCGGGGAAATCGCGTTAAGAACGCGTTGTTGGGCAACGCGCTCATTCTGAATGAGCGCAAAAAGTCAGCTTCGGGCGGTCGCCCTACGGAAATCTTGACCGTTACACCGAGGGGAAAGGAGTTCCTTCAAGCATATGAAAAGCGTTCGTAGAGGCCGCGAGTCAGATGAACACGTTATGTTGAAACTGCGACTCCTGCACTTGTGTCGCAAAGCTGGATACATCGTCCAGTGCGAAGAGGGGAATTCCGATCTTGTCGTATGCAATCCGCGCAAGCGTGACATTGCATGCATCGAGGTCGAACGCAGCGTCCGACACGTATGCAATAACCTTGAGCGCGATTTCGCCCTCGGGTGCAATCGAGTCATCATTGTGACGACGTCGGCGACTCTTAAGAGGAGGATTGAGGAGCTGCTGTGCCGCCGGGTGTGGGCCACGTTCCTTAACCGAATTCTCGTCATAACTACCGACGTCCTGAATGACGCGTCAGCTTCGGACATCTTCACCCAATCGGTGATGCATGAGCAATCAGGCCAAATCAGCGCCTGAGAAAGGAACAGTGAATGAAAAGTATTAGCGCAGTCGTTGCGGAGAGTGGGCAAATCAGAGACCTGACGATCATGCCCGGTACAACTGCAGAGGAGATCATCCGAGAGGTAGGACTGCCGAGCAATTACCTCATTACCAGGGGTAGAGGCCAGTCACCGTTCGGCCAGGACGAAAACGTCTATGAGAAAATCAATAACGGCGAAAAGATCTTTCTCAGCACCCCTGTGGAAGTCGGCGCATGAGCATTCTTGGCAAACTGGCGGAATTCCTACTTGAGCTGGTGGCCATGCCACCAGTTCAAGCACCACAGCGTGTTCATGTCTTATTAGACCCCAAGTTCTTCAAATTGAATGGCGCCACGACAGTTGTGCAACGTGACCAGCGACCCTATTGGCAGCAGCGCTCATGGAGTAGGAATGGGCCGGCCTTCTATGGGTACTTCCGCACTCAGCATGGAAGCTGGGAAGGAAAGGCCGAGCAGAGTCCGTCTGGGCGACTCGACCTGTACATTCGTGATCCGCCTGAATTACTGAGGTTCCATCATCACTGGTCGTGCTTCAGCAAGCAAAAGCACGGCTGGTATTCGATTCATCACACCAAAATGTCGGACCTATCCGCTGAGATCCTTGCCATAGAAACCATTTTGATGGAGTGCCACAGCCATGGTGACAACAGTATGTCAAAAGCAAATTGACCAAGCCGCGTTCCTGCTCGCCATTGAATCGGCCCAACGCATGGCGAAACAAAAGGAACAGCAGATCAGAGACGCTATCACGGAATCGTTGTCTCTGTGGCAGCGATCACGAGCGCGGAGCTATTTCGACCTACTGGAGGAATGGAATCAGCTTCACGAGTGCACACACGACATGGCGCGCCGCTTCGATGAACCGGCGCCTCTGACAATCGTTGTCGATTCATGGTTTCTTCACGATCTAGTCGTTCATCTGACTCCTGGCGCGGATGAACAAATTGCCTACGTTACGGGCCCCCGCATCGGCCAGGTACGCGTGCTATCACGAATCTGCACGCTGGATACTCAACGGCAATCGCCCATCTATGCGTTAGGCGATGCGCAATCATGCTCCGATGCGCTCATTCAGATCCTAGACAACGGATGCTTGCTTCACTGCATGGCGCATTGTCATCCCGGTAAGGGAGAACGCGCGACGCACCCGTCATCGATTGATGATCAATACATGAATACGATTCAATCAGCGGGCGCTGATGCAATCGGCATTATTGTCACCCGCGATTTCTTCGTCCGTTTTTTTACATCCACCAAGCAGTTCGAAGTTCGTGTCTTGGGCGCAGGTGTGAAGCAAATCAATGAAGCTGTTTACAAAATCGATCTACCGCAGGATTGAGACAAAGACACTGCGAAACCCCGACGGTATTACCGTCACGGATCGGCAGGAAATGTTGCCGTCTTTCGACCACGCAGTAGTCCGCAAGTCTACCGGCACCATTTTTGGGTGCGGCGGTCTTGGCTCACAAGTGGGCTACGGCTTGTGCCGCAAAGGCTATCGCCGGTTACGTTACTACGATCATGACACTGTTGAACACTCAAACCTGAATCGACAGTTCTTCTTTAAAAATGACTTGGGCAAGAACAAGGCGATTCAGCTCGTCAAAAACCTCGCGCCACACGCCCCGAGCGGAACCATTCTCGAAGGTCATGCTCTCAGCTTCCAAGATGCAGTAGCTCTTGGCCATGACCTGGTCGCAGATTTTGTTGTTTGTGGCGTTGACAACGGGGAGACTCGAGTCGCCGTTGCTCGATATTGTCTGCGCCATGCCATCCCCGTTGTCTTTCTCGCAGTCGATTTTGCGGCTGAGCATGGCTACGTCTTTGTTCAGGAACCTGGGGGCGCTTGCTTCGGTTGTGTTTTCCCGAACGCGCTGAACAGCCCAAAGGCTCCGTGTCGCGTGCCGGCTGTAATCGATATTCTTGATGTCGTGGCGGGCTTAGCCCTCTACGCGATAGACAGTCTGCTCATGGATCGAAGGCGTGCATGGAATTTCCGAAATGTCCATTTGGCCGGCTTCGCGCCAAGTTCAGAGCTCGTCATTGAGAAAAGGCCCGACTGTCCGCTTTGTGGAGGTCAAAATCACTCATCGAAGGGAGGCGCCGCAGGTTTGGGAACGAGGCGACGGCAATGAGAGGTCGGATCAAGAGTCAATCTACGCTAGAGACGCTGACACGATGCGCGCTGTGTATCGCGTGGGCCTCCTTCGGCGCGTGGCTGCTGACGACCATCGCTCAGGTGCCAAAGTTGTGCCGAGCTATTGTGACCCTATCGGGAGGAACCCTTCTCTCAATGACAATTGCAATCCTTGTTCTAAACGTCTTGAGGTGTTGGGTCATATGCAGATCGCAGCGATGTGCCAGGAGAAGTCGGCCGTGAGCCCACTGCTCAAAAAGTCTGACGTTGCTCGATTGCTGGCCGTATCGCCACGCACGGTTGAGCGGTTTGTTGCGTCGAATCTCCTCCCGCACGTCAGGCTTGGTCATCGAACACTTCGCTTCAGACATGTGGATGTCGAACGACTTCTTGAGCGATTAGCCGTTCAGGTCAACGCTGTGAAGTACGAATAGTCACGGTGATCCATGACTAGCAGAAGACCACGCCTCTGCTCTACACTCAATCGAAAGTGACCCCTTCTAGTTCTAGTAAACAGATTCGGGACCTGTTTCCCAAGTGGTATGAGAATACTGCGATACCAACGGACCCTCGCTGGCAAATATGTGACTCCTGGTGCACAGACACGTGCATGGAGTGCGTAACGGAGTTGTTTCAAGAGGAAATTGGTGCTTCCGTTTGGCTGCAGGCTCCGACCGGAGCTGAACGCCTCGCGAGAGCACTCATTGATGACATACGGGACAAGGCAGACCTGGGGCATTTAGCAGACGCAGCCTTTTTTCGCGTCTTCGTAAGTACGCTATTTGCACAATACTTCCTGAGCGGGGGCCATTTCCGAATAGCTCATGACATGTTGGTGGCTTCCGTTGGGATTGGAGGCAGCCAAAGCGAAGCAGGCGGTCAATTTGAGCTCGGGCCGCAGGACATCGCAGAGTTCTTTGCGTCTCCAAGGCCAGCAATTCGCGGATATGCCGATAGTGTTATGATCAGCTGGATTTGCGCAGTGTACTACTATGTGCGCAAATATTCCGCACTTCAGGAAATGGCCTCACGCTTTCAGCCTACTGCACTATCAGTGCTTTGCCGTGATCCGTCCAACCTTCCGGCTGAGGCAGAGATTGAGCGCACCAAAGCCGTTTGCTGTTTGGGGAACTGGGCCGATATCTTTGACCATCCAAGCGCCGGAGGAATGGCCACTCTCATTTGGTCAATCTTCGAAAGCCCTATCAGGTCGACCAGAAGCAAGGCGATGGCGGGAGTAACGCTTTCCACCAAGATGGGCGCGCGGACCGGTATTCCGACGATTGAATGGGCGCGACGTACGCTGTCGCAATACTCAGAGGCATTGGAACCTCGTGAACGTGTCCAGCTACTCGCTTCGATCATCGCTTCTCGGTTAGAAAGAAGCCAGAAATATGAAGAATTACTAGTCGCAATTGATGAAATGAGAGCAGGAGAATACCTCGCTGGTCATGACCCACTACTAGAAGCCGTAAATCAATCCAGATTGTGTGACATGCTGACCCCGGCAATTGTCGCGCTGGCGAACGACGGGGATGTACATTCAATTCTTACTCTCTTGGCCGTCTGGTTCGGGCTGCCCCGAACTCAGGTGCGGCAAGACAGTTGCCTAATCCACATCCCCTCCCATGAAAAGGGCTCTCTTTTCGCGACACCTGGCAATGTATGCCTATTTGAGGACGATCGAGGCTCGCTACATGCGCGAGTAATTGGGCTGACCAACGATTGCTTGGGACTAAATGTTACGACCCAAGGCCCTAACGGCCCAATCTTGAAAGCCAAGCCGGAGGGGACATTGCCAATCGTTGCGCCACTCAAAGATTGGGAAAATGCAATTCAAGAATTCCACGCGACGGCGCAGCTAAAAGCGAAGGCAAGCATACAAACCAGTACCGCAATGCTACATTTCCCCTTTTTGCCGTTACCTACGCAGGCAATTCTGCAAAAGGAGATTGGACTGTGCTGGCCACTGATTACTAGTTTTGAACTACCGCTGCAAGATCGTACGTTAAGACGCGCTCTGGTGTGGGGATGCGGTACGCGATGGGCTAAACATGAAGTGCCATTGGTTTCGGGAGCATTGACAAATTACGGTGTGGATACCATGTCGCGATGCGAAGCGAATTGCACGCACGACGAGTTCCTTGGCGCTTTCGCAAATCCAGAGATCGATCTTTTGTGGATCGCCGGACATGGCAATTACAATTTCGACAGGCCGGATTTATCCGAGCTGCAAGTCGGTTCCACTTCACCGAAGTGGATTTGCGCGAAAGAGCTCTTGAAAAGAAAGAAGAATGCGCAGCGTAGATTAGTGGTCTTTAACTTCTGTTTTGGGGGGAAGGCGTTAATATCAAACGCTCCCGCAAAGGTCGGCATCGGCCCAATGCTCGCGAGTAACGACCAGGCGATCATAACTCACCTTTGGCCAGTGGATGACGAAGTGGCCATGGATTATGGGCTCGATTTGGTAGCACGGCTTTGCGCAGGCGCGTCATATTTCGAAGCATTTTGCAGCTCTTTGGACAGCCTACGCGAGTGCAAGCCAGTCGATATTCGCAACTGGGGTTCACCCGTCTTTTACGAATAGCGAGTAGAACATCCACTCAGTGTAAGCCTAAGAAACAATGTCGCGGAGGTATCGAAGAAGGCGTGATACCACGCCCGCCGAATCGGGTGAAGCACCCTTCGCGGACTGAGCCTCGTGTGCTGACGTTTCCTGGTGTGAACGCGTCCCGACCTCTTGTGGAGCAGCTTTCTGGACAGCAGCTTTCACTGACGATCTCTGTGTAGAAACCGAGGAAGGCATGATCCTCTTTGGGGGCTTAGGCTTCGTAGCATCCTCCAGCAATGTCAGCGTGCGCCTCTGAACAATGCGACCTGTTGTGCCATAGACTTTCTGTGCGGCTAACTGAAAGAATGCCTCAACTGCCGCATCGGAGGGGCCCTCAATTGTCCAGACTGAACTCCTGTCCGAGTTGTTTGCCCGGCATCCGGTCGCCGTGCGCAGCTGTTTGATTGTCTCTCCTTGTCTCCCAATGAGCAGCCCCGATTTGCCATCGGGTACAGACATACTTCCCACCACCACGGTGGTCATAGTTCGTACATCAGCAATAACCGCACGCACTGCTTCCGGGGTACTGCCAGCCACTGCTAGTTCGTCATCCTCCACAGATACGCTGAGGACATCCGTCATGTCTTGAAGTCGCTTTATAGTTACGCCGCTTTTGCCGATTACTTTGCCTGCTGACCCTGGGGGCAGTGCAGCAAGGACGTATGGCGTCATTGCAAGTGCGGCAATGTCGGCTTCTGCGCCTTCGATGTCCGGTTGGCTGAAGCCAACAATCGTGACTCGTGATGAGCCAATTTCCAAGGAAACCCCATGATCGCGCGAGATTCGCGAAGCTCGTGATTTAAGAAGACCTACCAATGCTCGTGGAAAGTCCACTGCGCTTTGAATGGGTATTGGACGCACCTCGATCACCGCAAGGTGAAAGCTGCCCGAATAGAAACGCCATACGGCTCTTTGCCATTCCTCGCTGTGATCAATAGCGGCAAGGTCATCGGCAAGAGCCTCGGGAAGAGGGGCATTCAAGACACGCAGTTGATCGTTCTCGACTCGAACTATCGCCTTGTATTTGTCAATCATCGCGACCGGTAGGGGCGAGGGAAGGGAAAGTGCGTGTCGTTGTCTCATGCCGTCATCTATTCCTAGCGTTACTTGAAGCCGCTGCCCAACATCGCACGAAAGTGCATTATATCTTGAAATCAGTCCCTTCCAGACATCGAAACGGTGCGAGATTCCGCTTGCCGTGTCGCGATGTTCGAGCTCGACTACAAGCTTCTGCCACTGATTGGGAGGCTCGACGATAGCAGCGTGAAGTGGCTGGGGCAGCGGCGAATTGGATGACGTGTTTGGTATCGCCGTAGCTGATTCGAGATGCTTTCTGGCCGTCTCGACGAATGTCACTGTGACATGGTCGCCGCTAAATAGATCTGGTACAACCCGGGCGGTGATGGTTGTTCCAGGGATAAGCCTGCGAACGAAGTCGCGGTCATACGGGTTGATACCGGTACCTGTCCCGATCAAAAAGAACCTCCCGCGCTGATCGACTCGCCTGAATTCAACGCAGTCGCGTTCGTGGTCTGGCACAAGCCCTCGCACTTCAAGCTGTAGTTCATCCCAAAATTTGAGGTCACTATGAGTATCTATGTCGCGTCTTGATAATCCTGGTGCAAAGGTGTCGATGACCAGAGCCACGGTGGTTCCATCAATCACCTTGTACCCAATGACCTCGGCGCGATTCCCGGCCGTCAGTTCACGATTGTCAAATGGTAGCAGGACTGCCTTCGTAGCTGGACATGATAGCAAGCGATCTCTGGCCTCGGTTTCGCGCAACACGGGCCGGCGAGTAGCCCTTCGCTCATAATTGTCATTTGTCTCCATCGCGCGCACGTCGAGAACTCGCTGCTCGGTTTCCTCGGGCGGTTCTTCTGGCTCTGTATGCTTGAACGGGTCCCAATCGGCGTCAAAACCGGATCGCATTCCCGGTCTTTCCGTTGTGAGGCGCAATCCCGCGTCTCGGTCACTCACTGCCGCAGAGACATCTGAGAACAGAAAAGGTTGCGATGCGTTTTCCAGATACAGCGTTTGGTCTCCTTGCTCGCTATTTGGCAAGGGGCGCAGATCGGCCAATGTACCCACGGGAAACCTACGGCGGGCATATTGTGTCGTGTCGGGCGCCGGAATCAGTGCATCCGAAGAGTCACGATGTGAGCGAGACGCGACAGCTACCGCAAGTGCGAGACCTTGTGTATGCACATCGACTTCGCTACCGAGAGCCCAAGGCACGACGAGAACAATGTTGCCAATGACCGGAAGGCGCTCTGAGCCATCCCTTTCTGGATCTAGGCGAAATCGATTCAAAGCGATTATTGAATCGGCAGGATTCTCTATGAGGCAGCTGCGATCCAGGGCAACTGCCTGCGAAATGTCATCTTCTTGTCGCTTGTAGATCTTGTCCTCGACTCGATCGTATCTGTGCCCAATCATTGCACGATTCAGCACGGCTCGAGCTCGATTGGCTAGCGATGGCAGCAGCGTGCGCGTAGCCTGACTCTTCATGGCTGGCGACAACGTGAGCAATGTCTGGTCGACTGACTCAAACGCGTCGGACAATGCTTGGGAATTGAGCCACCAAGTATCGCAATACAACTTCCGATCCCTGGCGGTTTGCCACTCGGAAGCGACTCGAATTACGAGCTCAAGGTCATCGACGCAGCCAATTGCCAGCGCCCGATGACATCTCGCGGCATGAATGCGCCATGATGTCGGCCATGCGCGATCAAAACGAAAAAGACCGTTGTCGCCGCCAACCAGCTTCCCATCCGCGAGGATTGCCAGAGCAAATGCCACTTCATGGATACATCCCAACTGATCAGCGAGCATCACGGCAATTGCTCTGGACCCTGATCCGGGGAATCGATCTAAGTCGCGGCCAAAATCAGTAAGGTGTCCGTCACTGTCCACGGCCCCCGACGACACGAGAGCCGACTTGGCTCGAATCAATTCCTTGGTGAATGTGTCGCAGCTTTGCTGGGCGTTGATATCTCGGACTATATTTGGATGCGAGAAGTTCGCCGGCAGGGACACTCGATCAAGATCGAGACCCGCTGATAGGAGTTTCATCGAGAAGGTCTCTAGGTTCGTCTGTGTTGAACCGGGGGGCGTGTCCTTCGGCAGCGACATGTACTGTTCAACCGTGTAAAGGGGGAACACCCAACCTGGGGCGTCGCGGCCAACTCTGCCCCATCTTTGGCGAACACCGGATTGGCTGTGTGGTTTTGTCGGGAAAGATTCCCTCGCGAGTTCTGGATCCCATTCCGATTGGCATATGAGCCCCGAGTCCACTACAAAGCGGACCCCTTTAACCGTCAGGGATGTTTCCGCAAGATTTGATGAGACGACTATTTTTCGCTTAGCGCCGATCTTTCGTGCTTCAAGTGCCCGGTCACGGATAACGGCAGGGGTTGTCGCCAGGAGGGGGTAGACATCAAAATCTCTTGCGCGTGCTTCTAGGCGGGCCTTGATGGTTTCCACCGCAAAGTTGATCGTGTCCGTAGTGGGCAAGAAGGCGAGTATATCGCCCTGATTGGTGCCTAAAGCCAATGTAACGACTTGTTCTGCGACAGCCGTTGGCATGAGTTCGCGCCATTGCTCTATAGGCATTTCCTGCGGGCGTGGCAGTGCTGACAGCTTACGTGTGAAGGCATTTAGATCCTCAAACGGCGCATGGCCATTGGATGCCGTGTTCGATTGTGGCCAGCCACTGAAACGCTCCGATTCTGCGTCAGGATTCGTCTCGTGTTCGTTCTTGAGGGAAAGTCCGTCGTTGATAAGAGAGTCAGAGATGTCCAGTCCGAGAAAAAAGGGAACTCCATAGCCAAATAGCTTCTGAGCCGGGACATGTAGGTGATGGACAACATCACGCCCACCGAAATATTCAATGAAGAAGTCCTTATCGAGAGTTGCGGACGTTATAATGACGCGTAGGTGGGGATACCGATGGAGCTGTGCGCGTAGCTGAGCGAGAATGATATCGATGTTTTCGCTTCGTTCGTGAGCCTCATCAATAATGACTGTACCAATAGAGGCAAGAGATCCGTCCCTTACCCAATTTATCATGGTCCCATCGGTGACATATACGAGCTGGCATGCGGAGTCCCACTTTTTGTCTCCACTGACTTGGTAGCCGACGGGATAACCAGGGCCTATATGGTGTAGGCAAGTCCGGCTATCATGTCCAAAGCAAAGACTTTCACCAACAAATGCGGCGACGCCTATTGCTGCTGCCTTCCGTGGTTCCGTGACAACAATGGGACCAAAGGACGTAAGCGATAGATTCGCGCCTTCTGGTGGAGTCATTAATCTGAACGGCATGAATGTAGACTTTCCTGTACCCGTTCCAGCTTCAACTACGGCGACTTGGCGTTGCTTCAGGCCGTCTAGCAGGGAGAGGATGTCCGAATCGGTCATTCCAAAAGCAAACGGTGATAAGTCGCATTCATGCGCGGCTTTGACGTGATCGGTTGGCAATGGGCCTAATCCACCGAGCGGGCCTTTTGGGTCTGAACGGTCCGGCACTATACCGATAGTCTGGAGGTCCACATATGCAACCGCAATTGACTGTATGTTGCGTCGGTGTTCGCGGCGGTGCCTTTCGCATCGATCTGAGCGAGTGTTACCGCGCTCGAGATTGCGCTGAGCCCAATCGGCTGAATATTCAAAAGGCGGTGAAGCGTGCGCTTGCCCCGATGCGAGACGTTCGGCCTCGCAGTCCTTGCACCCAGCCTGCCATACCGTGGTGGTAACAGTGCCGCGAGTCACGAAGACGCCCCCGTTGTTGTCCACGCGTGCCCGCGAGCAAAGTCACCAACCGACTGGTAGTAATGTGGCACGACACATAATGAATTGGGGTGATGAATAAGATGCTCAGTAACCGCGCGATAGAAACCAACAACAGCGGTCTCAAGACCCGTTTGGTACATCGCTATCACTGTCGGTTGCTGAGCCGTCAGAAAGCTCAGCTGGCGCAGAGACAGCTCATAGACGATGTCATCAGTCAATCCTGCCGGCCGGGACCTGCTGATCTTGACGTTTCTCAGCCAAGCGCCATCGACTATGGCATCCATTTCCACATGCCGAATGGATATGAGCGTAAAGCGCAATTTACGCCAGTGGGCGGGAATAGAGTCGCTCAGTACCAGAGAGCGAAGTGGGAATGGGCGTCCCCTCGACTGATCTCTGTAGATTACTGGCACATCAACGCGAGATATTCCGGGGACTGAATCTGCAAACTCACGGAGCGATTCAGTTAAAATGCGATTAGGGATGCCGCTTGGATACAGCGCGGCACTGTGAGAGTCGTTGGGGCCCTTGTGGGTGGCTACCGCCAAGTGATGCCGAAATCGCTCCTGAATAGCATCGACGTCTCGTCGATATGAGCTGGTCCATCGCTCCGCTGGTTTGGGTGGTCCAGCACCTTGAGTTCCTGCGGGTATTGTTGCGCCCGGGCCATGCGGCAATCGCAACTCAACGACAACTGCGCCTTCGCGGATCCAACGCTCAATCTTTTCAGTCGTTGATGCAGAATGCGTAAAGCCGGGACCTATGACTGTAGGCCCAGGCATAAGGGCACTTGCATCATCACGAGGAGCGAATTCAAACGGCGCGTTATTACCAAGAGCAGATATCGCTATTTGGTCAATCGAGGCGTGAATCGCCTCAAATCTGAGTGCTTCGGTGCGCTCGCCCGGCAGTTGTTTGGCTGATCGTGCAAGCGCTTGAAGAGCCTGATCCGCTAATTCGAGAACACGTGGCGCTTGGGACTCGGGGATTCGAACAAATGTTCGCGATTCTCTGCTCATGAACGACTAGTCCTCGCTCGCTGCATCCGTCTCTCCACTTCGATGTCGATTTCCGCAAGCCGGTCGGGACAGATCAAGACTGCAATATCAGCAGGGACGGATGCCGCAACATCTTTGGGTACAAGCAAGGCTGATGCAATTGCGGCTGCCCCGTGCTGAAGCGATCTGGCTAAGGTCCAATCGACAGGAGTGGGAAGCGCGCGAGGTATGACAGCTAGCCCACTGCCCAGGTCGATTACGGGCTGCGCGTGCTCGCGATCAAGCCAGGGCAGAAGGGCACGATCCAGACCGCTGAAGAGGATGTACCCACGGTCCTGATCGATGCTCCAATTGACATTGGTGCGTGTATCCTCATGCACCGTGGCAACTGTGGCGTTGTGACTCCGATCTGCTATGCTTACGCGGCGATACAGCATACCTGCCATCAGTGCGGCCCGGGCAACTTCCTGTTCGACAAGGCGAGTGCGTCTCAACTCAGCCGACGAACCGCCAGCCAGAATACTTGCGGCGCGAGATGAGACTGCGAGAATATAATCAAGTTCGATCGCACTCCAAATGGGCGTGAGCAGTGTGTGGCAGATTCGTTCGGGTGTCAGTAGGCCTCGGTCCATAAGGTCCACTGCACGTGCCCAGAGCTCATCCGGCATCGGCGTTGAAGCAAGAAATAGCTCGCGGGATTCTGCGGGCAAAATTGCGCAGGGATCTTCACTCCCAAGGAGAATACCGTGAGTCCTCGCATAGCGTTTCAGGGCGGGGGGTATGGTGCGCGAGCGGTGTCTCGTTCCAAATCGAATCTCCATGGTCCCGCCGTTTTGATATGCGTCGCACAACATCAAAGCACACAACGCGCGGTTCCCTTCATGAGTGGCGAGGTGTGGAACCTCGCAAGTCAAGAATGCAGGAACTCGCAGGCCGTCAAAGGCCGCATCATGAGCAAAGGCAGATAACCCGATAATCACATTTTGGCATGCAAGCTGTACTGGGCGTTCGACCCATCCTCGGGGAAGTCTGCCGTGAGCAACGTATTGCTCCTGATATCGAGTAGCGATGTCGCGCAGCATTGGTAGCGCCTTTTCACGGTCATCCAATTCTTCGCCCAAAGAACTCAAATACGATACGGGGTCTGTATCTATGAGAGCTCCCTGTGCAGTGGCCGGAATTGCCGCGAGATGCCATCTGATGACCTGGCCCGCGCCGGGCATTCCCGGATCTGATGCGGAGTCGCAGATCACGCACGCGATCGATAGCTCGTCAATTTGGGCAAGCGGTAGAAGATTGGCAGGCGGCTGGTGAGCGCTGTCATCCAGCAGGGCCATTGCAGAAGACAAGCTACGCGTTCCTGGCGCAGATGTATTGGGCCCATACAGGATGCTGCTAAGCGATGGCGCAATTTCGGATTGCATGAACTCCGCAAGCTGAGGCGGCGGCACAAGATCACGTGATGCGCAGTGCTCTTCGTAACTGTGGTCGAGGTTCATGGGCGGAGTGATGTGTCAGGTCGGCTTACACTGTTCGGCAATGACGTGTTCATGGAGAAGTATCGGCTTGCATCCATAAGCAATCAGTTCGCTGTTGGCATTGTCGACGGCGCGACGGAAAGACTCACTGAAGTGCCCGTTGGAAACGAAGTGAAACTCATGAATCTCTTCTGTTTTTAGTGCGCTTGCCACGCCCTTGAGCTGTTTCGCCAGGGAGGAGGTTCCTTCCTTGGTCTTCTGTTCCCCATCCTTGTCAGAGTAACTCTTCCCGTGTTTCACATGCTTGAAGTCCACGGCGATCTCTCGGTGTGGTTCGAGCAACCGGTTGGGTTGAGGCGGCGGCCTCGATATGAGTAGATCTGCTTCTATCGTTTTCCGGCTGTGGAATAATTTCCGTTCGTCGTCAGCATAGCTCGCCTGCAATTTGATCCCGAAATCGAGCGAATCTCTCGGAGAGATGTACAACGGCGAATCAGGCTTCCCCGTTGCTCGGGCCGATTTGCGAATTAGTGCCGCCGTCCCCATGATCTCGTAAGCTGTTCCGGTTCCTCTGCCCAGTTTCCCTTGCGACGAAAGGGGGTGGCGCTGCCCTCGGTTAGTGGCTTCCTTGTATAATCCCAACGCGGTGGGGGCGATTCGCAGGACTTCCGCGATGTCTTTGGGTAACTGCTCTTTGTACGTCTGTGTCAGCTCCCGGTTGGTGTCGACGTACTTCAAAAGTCTCTCGGAAACTGACCGATGCATGAGATGGTTGGGGTTCGTCAGGGCTTCACAAATGACCGGTGCGATGGCGCGAGCGGCTGTTGCCCCTGGTGTGACGGAAGCCGGGGCGGGGGGTGGTTCATCCGGTTTGATCGTGGGCGACTGGTCGGCAGACTGCAGCACTTGCGTCGCTTGAGACTCCAAGTGACGAAGCCGATCGCGGAGCTGCTGTTTCACGTCATCGCCGACGACTTCTAGAAGTGCTCGTTCGACGCTGGATTTCGCACGCTCAAGTTGTCTTGAAAAATCCGGCCCTGGCCTCAAACGATCAATAGCAGCGAGAACCTCTGTCAGGCAGTTTTGTGCGAGGCTGACAGTGGGATTGGCCAAAGCCCTAGGCGGCGTCATATGTTCTGGTTTGGGTGGCTTTGCGCAGGCCATATCGTGTCTGACCAAACAATTGTTCGATCAGCGCTTCTCCTCGTTTCGTTTGTAGTCGGGTGTTTTGAATAATGCAAGTGCGCGCGGTTAATCCATGAGGCGTAGCATGTTCGCGTCCGTGGTCTCCCTGCAAGCACGACTGCCTTTCAAAGCACGTCCTCTGGTCGACAACTGTGGTGCAAATTGCAGGGGCAGTGCGGACAGTGCGGCTCTGGCAGCTGCAAAGGCTAATATCGCCCATATGAACTGGCCTATTGTGCTGCGAGAGCCCGCGTGGCCGACGTAGCCGAGTAGTTCGAAAGCCATTAAAGTTGAATTGATTAAGGCGAATGGAAACTATCCAATATTGATGACTGACGAGGGCTCGCATTCATGCGTAGCTTCGGCTGGTCTGGACAATTGAAGGAATATAGACCGTGGATGCACCAAGAGCCCGGAATCCCGCAAACGACCTCGACAATCTATTCGAGGTGGACAACTACCTATACTTTCACGCCGAGCAGTTTCTCACTGAGGAAAAGACGCGACAAGAGGCAGCCTTCATTCGAGAGCACCTCGAAGTGAATCACCAAACGTCGTTGCTCGATCTTGCTTGCGGGCACGGACGGCATGGTAACGCACTGGCGACTGATGCGCTTCGCGTTGTTGGGGTGGATCGCAGTGCTGCATTCATAAACCTTGCACGGGATCAGGTTCAATCGCTCGGCATTGATAACGCAGAATATATCACCGCGGACATCCATCAAATTGAGTTTGATGCGGAATTTGACCGGGCGATCCTGCTAAACACAGTGTTCGGCCTGGCTTCTGAAGAAGTTGATTGCCAATTATTCAATCGCATAAACAGGGCGCTTAAGCCGGCGGGTCTATTCTGTTTCGACATCATAAATCGCGACACGATATTTGTGGACTTCCAGCCTGATCATATCCTTGAGCGGGATGGCAACTTCTTGCTCGACCGGCTGACGTTCGATGTGGAAACCGGTCGGATGACAAATGAACGAGTGTACATGCGAAATGGTCGGACTACGCACGCACCGTTTTCAATGCGACTGTACAACTACTCGGAAATCAAGGCGCTACTTGCCGGCGCAGGGTTTCGGATTGCACGCATATTCGCTGACTGGTATGCGACGCCAATGATGTGGAATTCAAAGAAGATGGTCATCATCGCCGAGAAATCGCAAGATACTCAGGCGTGCTCGAAGTAGATGATTTCTCCGGCCTCGTTGCGTTTAGGCTTCGCGTAGGCAATGCACGTGGCGCATCCCGACCCGGACTTGCTGCGTCTGATTTCCGTATCTTGAAAGCGGCGCATGAATGACTTTATTCGCCGAAGCGACTCGTCCACGCCAAGTTGCCTCACGTCAAAGGTGCAGTCTTTGAGGTTGATTGCCGGACAGGGGAAAATCTGGAAAGCGGAATTGATTGCACTGCCGTAGTTCTTTGTGCCGCATGACATGCAAATAACAGACTTCGGCTCTGCGCGTGATAGGTGGGGAGTTGTCAGGGCAAATTGACTGAGATTCGTCCCGTCGTATGCCTGGGTAATCTCAGATGACGTATAGTGCTTGATCCCGCGCTCTGCGCACCACCGTGCAATGTCGTCCACATCACCCTGGGTCACAGTATTTACGAATGTCTTGCAGACGACATTCACGCCAGCTCGGTCCATCAAAAGGACATTGTTGAGAATCGTCTCTGCGGGTTGCTGACCCCGGACTCGGTAGACTTCGTGTAATTTCTCGCTGTTCAGGGAATATAGCGACACTTCGACTGCAACTGGCGGATAAGTTCGAAATAGCTGGATGAGCTCGTCGGTGATTGCAAGGCCATTCGTGAATACTTCGACGATGACCCCGTGTTCCTTTAGAAAACGGTAGAGTGCATGGAAGTCGGGGTGCTGCGTGACCTCGCCGCCGGTTAGCGTACAAAATAGCAGCCCCGCGTCTATTAGGTCCTCGATGTGGGTCTGTATTTCCGAGAAACGGACGGCTTTGTTGAATGAATGGCCGACTATGTAGCAGAATGGACAGGAAAAATTGCAGAAATCGAGAAGCTCCCACCGCAGAGTCAGGGGGTAATACTCATCATCTCTCGCAAGAATATTGAGAATCTCGCGCTTGCTGAGGGTTGAACGTTCTGCGGTGCCAAGATGCGCTACGGCGGCCTCCTCCAGTGATATGCCGCAGGCTTCGCTGGAATCAACCAGTAGTTCGAACCGCCCTATCTTGCGCAAAATCTCCATGACCAATCCCGCATCTCCCACTTGTCCCCAAATAGGCGACCCTGGAAAAGGTCATGCCCGCGAACATATCATTACGTCGACAGCCACCTTGGGGCGTCGCGGGTGACTACGAAATGGATTGCGAAGCCGATTGGCTCAGCAATTCATCTTAACGCCATTAGTCGTCTTGGGAGTCGAAGGTTTGTCGGTTACAATGACCTTGACGAACTTCTTGATCGCTGTTTTGGCTACCTTTTTCATGCGCATGACTCCTCTCGTATTTGAACGCGAACTTCTACTGTGCTTATAGCACTACACTCTTGACCGCCAGATAGCAATGCTTAAAGGCAGCGCGACCCTAGACCTGTAATACGCGCATCGAATGATTTGCGCGATCAAACCGCCTGTACTCGCTGCAAGGCGCAACCAATCTTCCGGTGTTTGGGATCCCAACGAATCGGCAGCAAATCACCAATGATCAATGGGTTGTAGTAACAAGCTGTGAGCAGTCTTCCGCCGATCAGATCTTCTATCGCGTCTTGATATCACGATAATCCTGTCCAATGAATGGGAGTAACTCGCGTTACTCCACCGAATTCCTACCCAGCCCTAGGTCCAGCACGAAAGACATGACCGTAAGGTTTGACGCACTGAAGTCGACCGCCTGTTCGCCGAATTGGCTGCGCGCCTGATCGATATGCAAGTCGGGTGTAGCCGCATTCCGCGCGTCGTTCAGATCCCATGATTCACATTTGAACCAGCCGATAAGATACAAGCCATAAGGACATTGGTTCTTGTGCAAGTACCTATCGACAAGCTGTGCTTTCATGCTTGTCACCAGTTCAGGATGCCAGCATCCCTTTACCTCGACGATACAAGTAATGGTATCGGAGACACCGCTCCGGGTCTGCGATACGGCATCTACGTGAATGTCCGTCCTTTCCCCGGGCTGCCCGTGACCCGGCCGGATATGAACCTCTCGATTTACGACGATACCCCGGTCGCCTATGTCTCGCCGAAGGAAGCGTCCCACGTAGTCGGATAAAGCGTTTTCATCAATTGGACGCCATGTCTTCTCAGCACGGTTATAGTCCCAGACGTCGCGGATTGACGGATTCTCGCCATGCAATTCGGTCTGTAGCCGACCCAGGGACTCCACAATCACCGCGAGCAATTGAATACCATTGCTGACAACCCGGCTGTTGCGGTCCATTACGAGCCGCAATACGTGCTCCGGCTTCAATGGCTGCCAATTTCGTGCCCGGGTCAGAGTTACTGCTTCCTGTAAAGTGTAGTTCAACCACGCGGCTTCTGGCAGAGCATCCCGTACGGTGGCCAGCGCTTCGCATGACGAGAAACTCCCGCGGTGCTTCAGAATCTGAAGCAAGGAATTGTCTCGCCAGTGGGCAATCTGCTCTCGAGGTTCAACTGTATGGGCGCCCTTTGGATGGGGATCTTCATTGTATGGAAATTGGCGAACCACCCATATGTAAAACTCGGCCAATTGATTGTCAGTAAGCCCGTCGAGAACTCTATTGTCCCGGTGCGAATGCGCCCACTTGCTGATCAGTGCTCTACCGAACTCTTGATCAAGTTGTATCACATGCCAAAGCACGGTCCAGTGTTCTGGATTCATGACCGTGCCGAGCGCTGCGGCAGACGCTAGAGCAAAATCGCGGTCTTCGCCACTTTGAGGCAGTGGTTTATCGAGAAGGTCCAAAACGTCACGTATAGAGTCCCGATCGTTGTGTTCGATTAAGAATGCAGCTACTTGGCCTGCGCAGACAGGGACCAGAGCTCGGGCGCTTATCATCGCTCTGAGGCGTTCGCTGATGCGCGAGTCAAGGATATGCCCGACTCTGTTTATGCGATTGATATATCGGCTATGCGCCGCCTCGCGTAAGACGAGCGTCTCCACCATGTCGATGACAGAATTTGGCGACCGTGCGTAGGCCATCGAAATGAGCGGCTCGTGATGCTTTTCGGCCTCTTCCTTCCCCAGATTCAGCGGACAATCCAGCAAGCCGGCTATCCATTTGTCCCATGCTTGCCCATCCAAATTCGCCACGAAGTTGGGATCGTAATTCAAAAGGAGACGCAATGCCTGATAACCCGCGTTGGCCTCGATGCTGAGCGTTCCGGGTTCCTTCAGCCATCGATATCGGCGGTCGTCGCTCAGGAGAATGTACCGTCTAGCGGCTGCGACGATCCTTGCCCGTGTCGGCTCATCCGCCGACTTCCATCCCGGGAATGTTGTTATATCGGCATCCCACTCATCGCGGTATTGACGGCTACCCGGCGTGAGCGTGAGTTCCCTCGCTAAATGCCACCAGATTCCTGGTTCCTCACCCTCGCACCGGCTTAACCAAAGTGGTATTCGTTCAGCAAGGGGCGGTATGAGGGGCGTGTCCTCGCTGGATTCCTTTCGCCACTTACGCGCCTCTTCGAAATCCTTCCGGCCTTCCTTCGCCTCAGGCGAATCAAGGTCCATCGTCACGAACAGCCACTTGAATGCCTCGCGCACTCGAGGGCTTTGAGAGGCACGATCGAAGACAAGGGCGGTATGACTCGTATCGAACACATTGTAGCACCTTTGACACAAACGCTCCCAGGCTGCGGCCAGTGTCGGACTTGCAGCTTTCTCCATCTGCTCCAACAACCACGGGAAATCCTCAGGCCGGGCCATTCCTATGGACGCCTCGTTAAGATAGAAGGCTTCACGGCCCAGATCTCGCAAAAGCGGTACGTACTCACTCAGCAAGCGTCGGCGCTTCTTCGCGTCATGTAGGAAGTCCTTAACTTCGCGATCCGTCGAATCCATAAGGTGTCCATGATCGATAACGAGCCTGGCATGAATGGCCTGAGCGAGCAGGGGTGGGACGTCCGGCATGTCGAAATGCTCCCATGCCGCAAAAAGAATTCCATCGAGAAGCCTCGAAAAATCATGTTGGAAGCCATGTCGACTCCACTTCTGTCGAATAACCCACCGTAACGCGCATGGGATGTCTTCGGGGCGTAGATGTTTAACTATTCCACGGGAAACGAACATCGAGTATCGGTTGATCTCGTGTTCTGGTGGCGGCGTATCAACCAGGCTGAAAAGCTTCTCGGCAGAAATATAGCGCGGCCAAAGAACTTCCAATGCGTAGCCACGCACTCTTCCGCCCGCATCTTCGGGTGCCTGCTCGGCCAGTTCGATCAACTTGGATTTGACGGCATCGTCCGCTGTCTCGCCAAGGAGGTCGATAGCGATTACGCGAAGCTCTATGCTCGCGGAGTGGTCAATGGCGATGGCTAGTAGTTCGCTCACAAAGTCAGACACAGCGCACGCCCTGGCTATCTCAAGCGCCAGCAGGCGAGCATGGATATTTCCTGCCGGATCAACAACAATTGGGCGTAGCTGCTTCGCCAAGCCCGGATAATCAAGATGCCGCAGCCTGTCGTGATATTCAAAGAGACGAATATGGAGTTCTCCTCGCTCGCAGAGATCAAGAAGCGCTTTCACAAGTTTCTCACGCTGGGCGGTATCGGCAGTAGCTACGTCGCTTCGTAACAGCACAATCGGATCATGCCGAATGAGCGTGTCAAAAAGTTGTACACTGAAAGCAGCGCTACGCGCCGCCACCTCGTGCAATTGAGGTACGACTTTGACCTGACCCGACACCTCATCAGTCAATAGTCCGAGGACCTGTTCTGGTGCTATGCCATTTTCGAATAGATAAGCCGCGGCAAGAAATTCCGCATACGTCTGGTGTGCCCATCCCATACGATGCAGTCCCCTGGATGAAAAAAGACCGGTATCGAGCGCCTCGTCGATAGCAGTCCGGTCAACTGCAAAGTCCCGGCCGTTGGCTGTTTCGACGCCGAACGCGAGGGTGTCAGCGGTCAGGTCTTCTGAGGGGACATCGCCTTCGTCATTGCCCGTCCACACAGCATATTTGCTTGAGAATATCGTGACGGCCGCGATTCGCTTAGCGACTTCAAAACGTTGATCCGGATCGTGCTGAAAAGGCACGCGGCTATCTCGCCGTTCTTGGGATTCTTCGCAAAGGATTCGACAGCCTTGCCGATAAAGGTCGGCTTCAGTATCCGGAAAACGCTTGTCGCGCTGGTAGGTCTTAACCAGAAACCGCAGGGTAACTGGCTTGATGGCAAGTGGCTGAGCTCGAACGCGTTGAATCTCCTCCATGAAATGGTCGGTTTCAAGTCCTTCTGCTTTGGCTGCGGCCACCACATCTTGTCGACGCAGAGGCACGAGTTCACGCACGGCGAAGCGATCCTTACCCCAATATTTGATTAAGGCTTCTTCCAGGGTCGCTGGCCATTCGGCCGTGCGACAGGAAATTCGAAGACGCAGGCGGTCCACTGGAGCAGTACGTAGTTGATCAACCAGGATCGGGACCACGGTGCCGATGCGAAGCAGGCATTCGTCGAGACTGTCGAGATACAGTTCGAGCAAGGAATCATCCTTCAACCACTTCGTGTAGAGGTCGGATTGAAAGACGCTTCCGACAAGGCGATCCTCACTCCCAAATTGGCGTAGATTCTCACTGATGAAGGGAACACCTGCGCGCCTTGCGCCTTCAGCTGCCTCATCCACGACACGTGACTTGCCAATACCCGGTTCACCGAGCATGACTAGACAAGCTGTGTCAGCGATGGACGCGTAGTCTTTCGCGTCGGGATTCAGGTAACGTCCGAATTCGTCGTCGGGATCACAGAGATAGCCGTCATCCGCGAGGTTGATCTTTGATTCGCGCGGGCACCAGAATCGTTTCCAGTTATAGATCATTTTGCGCACACAAATGCGGGCGGCCAAATCATGAACGGCGAAGTTTAGCTGATCGCAGCGCAAATCCCAAGTAGCCGATGACGCGGAGGATCGACAGCCCGGCAAGGTTTCAGGGCAGCAATTCGCATTTGAATCGAAAACGGTGTGACAAAGGCGTTACCACGAAGAGTCACCGCGCTCAGCCATCCAAGATGGCGTGACAGCGCCGTTACAATATTCCCGATTCCGCTATTATCTGCCCAATCCCTCCACGTGGAATACGCCACAAAAGCCGATCGATGCGTTTTGTCCTTAATTTTCGCGGCGATGATGGCGTCAAAACAACGGCTCGGAAAAGCCGCAGCTAAAAACGGTAACGTTTTGTCACAAATCGAACCCCGTTTAACGGTCGATTTAAAGTTTCTTCTGGCGAGAATGGGCGAACTTGGAAGGTGAGACAACTTACGGCACGATCGCGGATTGCATTGATTTCATTGGAGAATTCGCGCGTAGCGAGTTTCGATTAGCAAGCCGCCGCTATCGACCACTCAGCCACCTCTCCTTGGTCGAAAAACTTGAGACAGGGAACCTTAAACACCTACACCAACACAATACCAAAATATCCTGGCGTCTACTACTGCCCCGGTTGCTCAAACGGCTGGAGGTCGTTTCCAACCGCAGACCAGCCCCCGTCCACGTGAATCACCTGGCCCGTAACCTTCTTCGTGTACGGGCTCAGCAACAACAACACCATGTTGGCCACTTCGGCCTTGTCGCTGTACACGTCCCACGGAATCGGGCTGGCCCGGGTCCAGCCGTTCACCATTTCGTTGAAGCCCGGAATCGTCGTCGCGGCCTTTGTCGCCAGCGGCCCGGCCGAAACCGCGTTCACGCGCACGGCGTCCTTGCCGTGGCGCCGCGCCAGCGCGCGGACCAGCGCTTCCAGGGCCGCCTTGTTCACACCCATCCAGTTGTAATAGACGAACGCCCGCTGCGAAGCGAAGGTCAGGGTCACCACGGATCCACCGTTCCGCATCTGCGGCTGGGCAAATTCAGTGACCGTCGCGAGCGATACGCAGCTGATGTGGAACGAATTCTTCAGGTCGACGAACGCATGCGTGTGCAGCTCCTGGCCGAGCAGCGTGCGCGGATTGGCGAACGCGATGGAGTGCACCACGCCGTCGATCGGGCCGATCCTTTCGAACAGCTGTTTGACCTCGTCTTCCTTGGTGACGTCGCAGTACTCGATGGTCAGGGCATCGCGCTCGGCCTGGGTGATCTTCGGGCTGCGGTCCAGGAAGAGCTGCTTCATCGTCGGGTTGAGCATGGTGTACACCACGCGCCCGCCGTGCTGGACGATGGACTGGCCCACTGCATAGGCAATGGATTCAGGGTCGAGCAGACCCATGACGACATACGTAGACCCTTGTGGAAGCATGCGATGACCTCACTGTTTGTAAACAGGGGGCCTACCATAATCGGATGAGCGTCCGAAGGCAACGCCGGCGTGAATCGTGCCGGTTTTCGACCAGCTGTAGCGTTCGTTTACCCCGGCAAAGCCGGGGAAACGAAAATTTACCGGTCGATTTCGGTTTCCCCGCTCCGCGGGGTAAACCGACGCTACACCTCACGTCACGCCGACCAGTTCGCCGTTCACCGCGTAGTCCTTGTTCATCGTACAACGCGGGAGCGCGTCGTTGACGAACTTGCGCGCGATGCCGCGCTTGTAGTCCCACTTCTCGGCCTGGCGCAGCAGCAGGTAGGACGCGTACACATCCGCCGCCATATCGACGACATGGCGGGCAACCCACTCCCGGTATTCCGGTTCTTTGGCGCGCAGGAACACCACGACCTCGTCGAACATCTTCCGGCACTGGCTGGCCTTTTCCGCAAGCCCGACCAGTTCGGGTTCGACGAACGGCTTCGCGCTGATTTCCTGGATGAGTTCGTCCATATCGCCCCGGACAATACGGCTGATGGCCCAGATCAGCTGGATTTGCGAGGTGCCCTCGTAAATGTTCGTGATGCGCGCGTCGCGGTAGAGGCGCTCCACGGGATACTCGCGCATGAAGCCGTTGCCGCCGTGGATCTGGATCGCGTCGTACGCCATCCGGTTTGCCAGCTCGGTCGCGTAGTATTTCACCAACGGAGTCAGCAGTTCCGCCTGCTTGCCGTACTTCTTCTCTTCATCCTTCAGGCCGCGGTTCTCCGCGCCCTGGTGAAGGTCGACGATCTGGCTCGTGGCGTAGAGGAGGGCGCGGGATGCCTCGGAATAGACCTGCATGTTGTGGAGGATCGACGCAA
>JAIBAQ010000022.1 GCA_019695095.1 Candidatus Hydrogenedentota bacterium | reverse complement strand
AACCGGGCGACCGTTCCGGCCGCCATGAACTCCATGTCGTCGGCATGCGCAACGACCACGAGCACCGTCTTCTTCTTAGCCATGATCTCGTTCTCCAGTTTCTGCATGGAGCGCGGCTTGGACTTTTCGGGCCTTCCTTCAATTCTCCCCCTCCTGCCACGTGCCGCGCAACCACAAAGCGGCGCGCCGGCGTACTTCTGAAGAATAGGATCATGCGCGGGCGACGCTGTTATTCTCCTGTTTCTCCGAATGCTCTGGAGGGCAGTACAAACCACGGCCCAAGATGGGTATCAAGCTGGCGCGCCGCAGGCTTGACACCCGTCATAGCCCGATTCAAAATGTTGGCCTGCACAGGACGGGGCTGGAAAGCAATCGAAAGCAATGGCCGCGTATGTCGGCTTGATATGGAGATCGGTGTCATGAAACTTACGCGCAGACAGTTTATCGGGCTGGTAGGTGCGGCAGGGCTTGCCGGATGCGCGCGCACCGGCCTCGACAAGATTACCGATGTAGACTTGGTGCCGGGCGGCCCGGGCCGCGTCACCTTTGCGGCAATCAACGATATCCATGTGCTGGATTCGCGAAGCATCAGCATCGTTGTGCGTGCCGCGGAGATGATCAACGCCACGGACAAGGTGCGGTTCACCGTCGCGCTCGGCGATCTCGCCTCCGACGGCCAACTTGGCGAATTGAGCTTGGCTTACGATGCCCTCAGCCGCCTGGAGAAACCGTGGTTCGCTATTCCCGGCAATCACGATGTCAATATGGGCGCCAAGGATATTCTGAACAACTACCGGAAGTTCTTCGGAGAACCCGACCATAGGCAAGAAGACGAGGGCTGGCTGTTCATCGGCATCGATTCGTGCAACGAAAACAAGTCCGACGTGGCTATCCGCCCGGATCAGATTGACTGGCTCAAAAAGCAGCTCAAACACACGAACGGCAAACGCCCGATTGCGCTTTTCACGCATCACCCCTTCAACCCGAATACAAAAGCCTATCGCGTGCAGAACGCCGACGAAGTCCTCGGCTTATTTTCGGAACACAACCTCAAGCTCGTGGCTTCAGGCCATTTCCACGGCAATCAGGAAGAGACCCGCGACGGTATTCTGTTCACGACCACCGCGTGCTGTTCCTCCACGCGCGACAACCACGACGGTACGACGTCAAAAGGATTCCGGCTCTTCCACCTGGATAAGGACAGCGTGACCACGGAATACGTGGAAGTCGTAGCGTAGAAATCAGGATTGAGACCGCTGGGAGGATTCCGGGGTTCAGCCCAGCCCGAGCGGCTCACCGGTTTCGACGGCGCGCGCGACCGCATCAACAATCGCGTTGAGATCGGATTCGTGTACGCCTGACAACCATACGTTGTCGGGAAAGATCATGATGTTGGGGCCGTCTTCGCATTTGTCCATGCAGCCGGACTGGCTCACGCGGACTTTGGACCGCAGTTGGCGGGCCTTGACCATCGCTTTGAGCTTGTCGCGCAGTTCGCAACCGCCGGCTCCCGCGCAGCATACGCGTTCGCCCGGTTCGCGTACGTTGGTGCACACAAAGATGATCTTCTCATGCGGAAGCGCGTTGGTTTGCATGGAGCCGCTCAGTCCCTCTTCTGCGGTACGTATTGCCCGGATTGCCCGCGCGCAATAGACAACGTCTGCCACTCCGCTCCCTTGCGCATGCGCGCCAAGTACACAATCTGTCCGACATGATACGGCACGTGGGCCAACTGTCGCTGGATCGCGTCGAGCACCGTGAGCTTCTGTCCTCGAATGGTCACGTCCTTGAGCAAATCGTCGGGCTTCAACGCTCGCAAAGTGCTCAGCATGCACGCCCAGCCTTGCTCCCATTTCGCAAGGATTGCCGAGCGCGTGGCCGACTCCGGTTCGACGAATTCGCCATCGCGGTTTCTCGTGGGTTTTTCGCCGTCCGTTGTCAGAAAATCGGTCCATCGCGACAGCATGTTGCCGTGCAAATGCTGCACAATCACGGCTATCGAATTGGACTCCTCATCCGGACGCCAAGTCAGGTCGTCGTCCGAAGTCTGCGCCAAAGCCTTGTCGCCGAGTTCCTTCGCGCCTTCGAAGCGATACACGATCGATTCGAGATAAGCGGCTCCCAGGGTATTCGAGTCCATCGTTCGGTGCTTCTCCGTCCCATGAAGCACGGCGTCCAGGAGTTCTTTCGCGTCCTTGGGCTTCACGCCTTTGAACCAGCGGTCTCCCGGCGACACCACAACGTTGGGCCCGTCGCCGCACTTCCCGAGACAGTCCGTGCGCGAGCAGCGGACCTCGTCGTCCAGACCACGCTCTTCCAGCAACTCGCGAATCTCGTCGCGCAACTTCTTGGCCTTCTTGTCGGCACACGAATCTCCCGTGCACACAAGGATAAGATGGCGATATGGGTTTTGCTTACTCTTCACTCCCGGTCTCCAATACCCCGCTTCAACCGTATTACGTGTAGCGCGCGTCAGGATGGAAGCACACGACCGCGGCCGTTGTTCCGGTTGGCGAAAACTCACCCGCCTCCGTGATACGAACACCGATGAGTTCCTGCGCGTGCAGTGTCTCGAGAATCGTCCTGTTGTACTTGGTGTCTGCCATCGCGGGATAACCCGGCGACCAGCGGATGCCGTGTTTCGCGTCGAAGCCAAGACGCGCGCGCATTTTCCCATGCACGTAGTCGGCGAGGTCCTCGGCCACCCGATCCGACAACCCTTGCAGGTAGAGCGTGGACTCCGAATCGCCCGCCTCGCGAAACTTGTTGATGTGATAATCCACGTGCGGCCCGCTGGTGGAAATCTGAACGCCAATGGCGTCGAATTGTCCCGAATTCTTGGGATGGAAGTACTGAGCCGCGCAGACCGTGTCTTTCTTGCCCGCGCCGATCACAAGAGGAAAACCGAACCGGCATACGATCCGGCTTGTGTCTTCGGGATCGTAGACAATGACTTCGCTTCCATCCGATTGGCACGGATACACGCCGCAAATGGCCATCGGCTGCACCCAATCGTCGGCGCTCGCCTTTTCGATCCATTCGTTGAACAGCGCGTTCAACTTCTCCGGCGTCTCGCCTTGCTTCAATCGCGACGCGGAGCCGCCAAATTTCCAGTTGAGCGCAAACAACGTGCGCGTATCGATGTGAGCGCGGAAGTCTCGCAAATCGAATTTCAAGACGTCATAGGCAAACCAGGGATCATCGGGAATGCGGTGCGCCGCGAACGACACCGTGCGCCGCGGCAACGTCTTCAGCAACTCTTCCTCTTCCAGCGCCTTCTTCTCCGCGCGCTCGAAGTTTCGTTGCAGCTTCTGCAGATTCTGCGTGAGGTATGCCGACGTGTCTTTCTGCGCGCGCAGCGCATTCATAATGTTCACGCCATCCATCGCCGTCGGGCAGTAGAAGACGTTCGATCGCATCGCCGCCGTGTCCGAGGCGCCCGCCATCGCGACATACGCGGCATGCCGATCGTTCACGGGCGCGCCGCCGATTAACACGGGCAGATGCGAGAGCCCTTGCTCGGCCATCATCTTCGAAACCGTGATCATATGATTGGACGTTTGCACCAGCAGCGCCGACATGCCAATAGCGTCGGCCTTGTGCTCTTTCGCCGCGTCGATGTAGCCCTGAAGCGGCGTCATCACGCCCAAGTCGATTACGCGGTAACCGTAGTTCTCAAACAAGGTCTTCGCAAGGTCTTTGCCGATCGAGTGTACATCTTGATACACCGTGCCCAGCACGATCGTCCCCTTGTATTCGATCTTCGCGTGGACGTCGACTCCCGAGGAAATCCGCATGTACTCTTCCAGGAAACCCATCACCTGCTTCATGACGTCGGCGGACTTCAGCAGATGCGGCAGCGACACCTCGCCGCGCGCAAACCCATCGCCCAGTTCGTTCATGGCGCGCATGAGATGCGTGTTCACAAACTCAAGCGGTTCGCGGTGCTTGATGACCTCCGCCACTTGAAGCACGATTCGGTCGGCGTATTTATAGTGATGCCCGCCGACTTCAATGTTGCCGTGCTCGCGCTCCTTGTGACCGTCTTTGATCTTCTCGCAGATGGCCGTCTCCACGTCGAGATCGGCATAGCTCGTGCGCTTGACGACCTCCAGGCCCTTCTTCTGCTCGGCAATCGTCTCCAATTCCTCGAATGCGTTCATGTCGTGTTCGAGGATGACTTTCAACGCAAGGTCGTAATCGCGCGGATCGAGATCCTTCACGAAAACGTAGTGGTTCGGGTTGATGATCGCCGCGTCCAGACCGCGCTTGCGCGCTTCATCCAGCCACACCGAGGTCAACACCTTGCGCATGTACGGTTTCTTCGCGAGACCGTTAGTCAGGTTGCCGACGCCGCACACGGTCCGTAGATCCGGGTGAATCGCTTTGATCTGCGGAATCGCGTTCAACGATTCCACGGCGAAGTTCATCCCTTCTTCCGACTCCGAGCCGAGCGGAAACACGTTCATGTCAATGAAGATCTGATCGGGCGTCACGCCATGCGCGCCGGCGCGCTCAACAATCTGCCGCGCAAGGTCGGTCTTCTCTTCGGCGGTCGCGCCGGGTCCTTTCGGTCCCGCCGCGAGCCCGATGTACATCGGCCAATGGTCTTTCGTTGCCTCGACAACGGCATCGACCTTGGTTACCCCGTCGGCCACTTCTTCCATGGACATGGAGTTGATGATGGGCCTGCCCGGATAGACTTTGATTGCCTCGGCCAGCGCGTCCACGGCAAACGAGTCGAGGCACATGGCCCCCGAGAAGTCGGTGGTTTGCTTGTGCACGACCTCCTTCAGCGCCGTGGTGGTGTCCACGACGTTGGAGTCCATGCACACGTCGATGACCTTGACGCCAAGGCCGCGCACTTGTTCATCGACGACTTCTTCCAATGACGCGTGATCAATGGGGCCGCCGTGTTCAACGGCTTGCCGCACCTTAATCGAACCGCGCACGTTGAGCCGTTCGCCGATCATGATCAACGTCTTGCTGCTATCGAGAAGCACCGCTTCTTGAGGCCCGGACACGTAGAGACCGTTCTCGCGCGTCCGCGCCACGGGTTTGCGGCCGCGCATCGTCTCCGCGATAGCGCGAATGTGGTCGGGCGTGGTCCCGCAACACCCGCCCACAATATTCACGCCGTATTCGCGCACGAACGTGTCGAGATACTCCGCCATCTTGTCGGGCTTGAACTTGAACACCGTGCGGCCGTCTTCAGATACGGGCAACCCCGCATTGGGAATAATCGAGATCGGCAGGCACGAATAGCGGCCAAGCTTCTCGGCCGTCTTGGCCATGAGGTCCGGGCCGATGCTGCAATTGATACCGAACGTGTCGATCCCAATACCCTGCAACGTGACCAGCGCGGCATGGATGTCCGTATTGAAAATCTGCATCTTCGAGAACTGGTCGACGGTGACCTGGGCCATGATGGGCAAGCGCTTACCCAACTCACGCATGGCTTTCAATCCGCCGAACACCGCCGCCTTCAGTTCGAGGATGTCCTGCTGCGTCTCGTAGAGCAGTACGTCCACCCCGCCTTCGACCAACCCTTTCACTTGGTGGTAGAAGTTGTCGACCATCGCATCGAACGTCGACAGTTTCAGGTTGGCGTCGGTACTGGAAAGCACCCGATTGGAGGGGCCGATGGACCCCAGGATGAAAAGCGGACGGTTGTCATAGGCAGGGTCCTTGCGGTAGACCTCGCGCGCCTCGCACGCGACCTCCGCTGCCCGCCGGCTCAGGTAGTAGGCAAATTCGTCGTACGAAAGCCGGCGAAGTTCGATACCGTAGGGCACTTTCGCGAACCGCTCCAGACTGAGACGGCTAAAGTCGTATTCGCAGAGCCGGTAGGGCGACGCGCCGAAGGTGTTGGTCTCGACCGCGTTTGCCCCCGCCTTGAAGTAGCTGAGATGGATGTCCCGGATCGCCTCGGGATGAGAGAAGACCAGGATGTCCGGGAGCATGCGGAATTCGACGCCGCCGTAGTCCTCGTCCGTGAGGGCAAGGTTTTGCACCTGGGTGCCCATGGCGCCGTCAATCACAACGATCTGTTCGCGAAGGGTCTGTAGAAAGTTCATGAAATCGCTTCTAAACTCGGGTAGATACTATTGTTAGCTTCAAAGTAACCGTGCGCGACGTGGGAATGTTCCCCGCGACAGCGCGGGGTCGCTCAGTGTAGCATAGGGCAAGGCGCTTGCGCTCATTAGCAGTGGGCGCATGCACATGTCGAAGCAGAGGGTACACAACAGAGGGGGGATCTTTGAATGAGGCAGTGTACGGGCTTACTGGCCGCGATCCTGTTCGCGAGCACGGCTTTCGCGGACCCTCTGGCGTCGTGGTCACCTGGAAACGAACAAGGGCTTCGGCAGATATTGGTACCCGATGGCCAGTGGCAACGGTCGGTCGTGGAAGGCCGCGAGGCCGTAACCCAGATTTCCGGCAGTTCGTACCTGTACTTTCAGCTTGACCCAAACCTGAAAGCCAAGACCGGCGAGACGCTCTTTATCTACGTTGAGTTCCTCGATACCGGCTACGGCATCTCCGAGTTCCAGTACAACTCGACGAGCAAGCCCTACGAGCCGGGCAAGCAAACGATCTTCACCGACTCACGCACCTGGGCCAAAGACCTCATCTCGGTTGCGAACGCCAAACTCGCCGGACTGCAAAACGGCGGGGCCGATTTCCGGATATTTCGTTCAGGCGGTCTAACTCTTGGTCGCGTAGAGGTTTATACGGAGAACCCGGGCATATCGGTGCCTTCTGACGTGGAGCGGATGAAGCAGGCGCTCTCCGGAAAGCACCGCGCCTCCCGCCCCAGCGACATGTATTACACCTTCGGCGGCGACCCGTCCGAAGCCGACGGCCCCCTGTATCGGCTCTTGGGGGCCACAAGCGTCGAAAGCTACGTGACCTGGGAAACATGCGAGCGCGCCGGGGAGGGGCAGTGGGACTGGACGCAGTGGGACAAGCAGGTTAAGATACTTCAGGACAATGACTTAAAGTGGGTGCCATTCCTGATTGTCGGCCCCGCCTACTCGACGCCCAACTGGTTCCGCTCCGGCAAGGAGCATGTGCCCTGTCGTTGCCTCGAACACGGAACCGACAGCAAAATCGAGTCGCTCTGGAACCCCAACCTTCCCGCGCGCATCGACCGCTTCCTGGCCGCCTTCGCGGAGCGTTATCGGGATAAGGGGGTAATCGAGTCCGTACTGCTGGGCATTCAAGGCGACTTCGGCGAGGCGATCTACTCCGTCACCGGCGGCGGCTGGACCTTCTTCATCCCCGGCGAATACCACAACCATCAAGGGTTCTGGTGCGGCGACCCCTATGCCCGGGCCGACTTCCAGGCCTATGCCCGGAAGAAGTACGCGACCTTGCGCCGCCTCAACGGAGTCTGGGGCACGGACTTTCAATCATGGGATACGGTGAGTTATCCCATTGAAGGCGAAAGGGATATGAAGGCGTTTCGCAACAGTCTGGCCGACGCCTCCCCCGAGACCCGCCGCCATTGGCTGGATTTCGTGGACTGGTACCGTGCCTCGATGACCGAGTTCGCCGACTGGTGGATGGCGGCGACCCGGCGCCATTTCCCCGACACGCCCATCTACCTGTGCACCGGCGGCGATGCCCCGCCCGAGCACGGCTCGAACTTCGCCGAACAATGCCGCGTGGCCGCGAAGCACGATGCCGGGGTCCGCATCACCAACGAGGGTTCCGACTACACCGCCAACTTCGCCATCACCCGATGGGTGGCTGCGGCGGGCCGGCATTACGGGGCCTACTTCGGGTTCGAACCCGCTGGTCCCGAGGACGAGCGCGGGGTCGTCGCGCGCATCTACAATGCGACAGCCTCCGGCGCGAACCAGCTCCACGACTACGCCGCCAATCTCGTCAGCCGTGCGCCGTCCATCGACGTGCAGCAGGCCAATCTCCACCACCTCTTTCACGTGCCTAACCCCGTGGTGCCCGTGGCCTTCTGGTATCCCGAAGTCCACATGACGCTCCGGTGGGGCAGGTATTTCGATAAGGCCCGGACCATGCGCGATATCGCCGACTACGACTACGTCGACGAGTCGATGCTGCGGCGCGGCGCGCTCGACCGCTACCCCGTTCTCGTGATTGCCCACGGCAGCGTCATGGAAACCAAGGACGCCAAACGGATCGCACGGTGGGTGCGCGACGGCGGACGCCTCATCGTCATGGACGTAGGCGAATTCAGGAGCGTGGAGAAGACCCGCGCGCCCGAAAGACACCTGTTCGGCAAATCGCGCGAGGGACGGCGTCTCGGCAAGGGTTCCGTGGTACGCGTCGCGGATTGGGAAGCCCTGGGCAAAACGCTTACGGCGGAGTTCGAGCGCCTGCGCCTGCCCGTGTATCCCATGACCAAAGACGGCGTGTTCGTCACCCAAACCGACGCCATCAGCCATCTGCTCCTGAACACCACGGACGCAGAGGCAACGGTCGCGATTCGCGCTGGGGAGCGGGAGCACAAGGTAGCAGTCCCCGCGCACGGCATCGCGCGGACGAGCGGCACGCAGTAATCACGACGTTGTCATCCTGAGTTCGCCGAAGGCGGACGAAGGATCTGGCAAAGGTAAGGCATTTGAAGCCAGATCCTTCGTTGCGCTCCTAAGAAACGGACCCTGCAAGTTGCTTTCGCCCTTACAGGGCTCACGTTGGGTGGGGGGCTGGTACCTGGGGTTTCGATTCGCGTCGGTGACGCGAATCGAAACCCCAGGCTAGCGTATTTCGCGCTTGCAGCGCTCCAGAGGAACAGATTGAGTGGTCGGTGGCGAAGGGACAGGCGCGCACGTTGTCCGTCGCCGAGTGAAGCGAGTAACTCGACCGCTGTTTCCGTGACCAAAACCCGCGCCCGGCGGTCCTCCACTTAGAACGACAGTTTGTTTCAGAGCGCACACACGCTACTCGAACTTCAGGAGCTTTGCCTTGATGATGCGTACGCGGTCGTAGTTGGGGCGGCTGAATTCGTCGGATTGGTCGCGGTTGCGGGACTCGGCGTAGTAGTCGCGGTCCCGTACGTTCTTGACCTCAATGGATTCGTAGACGATGGCGTCCGCGCCGCGTTTCATCGCTTCTTTTTCGGCGCGTTTGAGCAAACGGTTCTCGCTGACCCGGTTGGCCTGCGCGAACAGCTTCAATTCGCCCAGCTCGACGTGGGGCCGGTCGGCAGGCGCATCCTTCACATACACGTCAAGGCGCGTTGTCTGCGGCAATGGCTCGCCGGTGTACTGGACCGTGGTGCAGGAAGCGGCAAACAGCACGAGCGCGTAGCCAATCATCAAACCTTTTGAAATACTCACGTTAGCACCACTCCCAGGTAGCGAACCAACCAGCGTTCAGCAGGGTTGACTCCCAAAACGCTAGGACATTTGCCTGTGAATTTGACAGCACTCTGGCCGCTCATTATACTCTCTTTTTCCTATGATGACGGCGCTTGAGCTTCACAGGCGAACTGTCTCCAGTGGAGGAAACTCCTTCCTCGGAGTGGCGGGTTCCCAAACGTCGTTGGAAGCGTCAATCGCTATTCAGGAGGATGCCGGCCATGGCGTTCTACTATAACGAGCCTTCTCGTACCTTCAGCGAATATCTGCTGATTCCGAATCTGACGCGCAAAGACTGCACGCCGGACAAGATTTCCCTGCGCACGCCTTTGGTACGCCATTCCGTCGGGTCTCAACCGGACCTTTCCCTGAACATCCCCTTTGTTTCCGCCATTATGCAGGCCGTCTCGGACCATAACATGGCCATCGAGCTGGCGCGTTGCGGAGGCATTTCGTTCATCTTTGTCTCGCAGTCCATCGAATCGCAGGTCGAGATGGTCCGGAAGGTCAAGAAGTTCAAGGCGGGCTTTGTCACCAGCGACACGAACCTGCGGCCCGATCAGCCCCTGAGCGACGTGGTCGCGGCGATTGAGCGAACCGGGCATTCGACCATTCCCATCACGCAGGACGGCACGCCCACGGGCAAGCTCATGGGCATTCTGACGAGCCGCGATTTCCGGATTCACAAGGCCGACCTCAAAGCGCCTATCAGCGATTTCATGACGCCGTTCAAGAAGCTCAAGTACGGCAAGGAAGGCATGACGCTGAGCGAGGCGAACGACATGATTTGGGAGTACAAGCTCAATTGTCTCCCCATCGTGAGCGATGACCAGAGCCTTCGTTACCTCGTATTTCGCAAGGACTACGACGCTCATCGGGAGAACCCCGAGGAATTGGTCGACGACCACAAACGCCTCCTCGTCGGCGCGGGCATCAATACCCGCGACTATCAGGAGCGCGTTCCCGCGTTGCTTGAAGCAGGGGCCGACGTGCTGTGCATCGATTCTTCTGACGGCTATTCGGAGTGGCAAGCCGAGACCATTCAATGGATTAAGTCGAGTTTCGGGCAACATGTCCGCGTTGGCGCCGGTAATGTCGTCGAAGAAGACGGATTCCGTTATCTTGCGGATGCGGGCGCGGATTTCGTGAAAGTGGGCGTGGGCCCGGCATCAATCTGCATCACGCGCGAGCAGAAGGGCATTGGCCGCGGACAAGCCACCGCGCTTATCGAGACGGTCAAAGCGCGCGACGCCTATTGCAAGGACACCGGCGTCTACGTGCCGCTGTGTTCCGACGGCGGCATCGTTCACGACTACCACGTCGTGCTCGCGATGGCCATGGGCGCAGACTTCGTCATGCAGGGCCGCTACTTCGCCCGGTTCGACGAAGCGCCTGGCCGCAAGATTCGCGTTCGCGGCAATTACATGAAGGAATATTGGGGGGAAGGCTCGGACCGCGCCCGCAACTGGCAGCGGTATGACACCGGGGGCGCGTCGAAGCTGTCCTTCGAGGAAGGCGTCGATGCGTATGTCCCGTACGCGGGCCGTCTGAAAGACAACCTCGCCATCACACTTAGCAAGATTCGTTCGACCATGAGCAATTGCGGCGCGCGAAGCATCGCGGAATTGCACGATACCGCGCGCCTCACGCTCGTCTCCGCGACCAGCATTCGCGAAGGCGGGGCTCATGATGTCCTTCTCAAAGAGAGCGACATAACGTCGGAGACTTAAGCGCAGTCACCAAGAACGGCAACGGCAATGCAAGAACACAACCGGCCCATCATCGTCCTCGACTTCGGAGCGCAGTACAGCAAGCTCATCGCCCGGCGCGTGCGTGAAGCGAAGGTGTTCAGCCTGATCCTTCCGTACAACGTGTCCGTGGAAGACATCAAAGCGCGCAAGCCTGCCGGCATCATCTTCAGCGGCGGCCCGGCAAGCGTCCATGCCCAGGGCGCGCCCAAGCCCGACCCCGCCATTTTCGAACTGGGCATTCCCATCCTCGGCATCTGTTACGGCGTCCAGCTCTTCGCCGATATGCTCGGCGGAAAAGTGGAGCGCGCCGCCAAACGCGAGTACGGCATCGCTCATCTGGAGCATACCGACAACACCGGTTTCCTCGACGGCATCGATCCCCGCACGCAAGTGTGGATGAGCCACGGCGACTCCATCACGAAGCTCGCCCCCGGTTTCACCACCATCGGCACGACGGAAAACTGCGCGTTTGCGGCCATCGCTGACAAGCAGCGCCGGTTTTACGGCGTGCAGTTTCACCCCGAGGTCGTTCACACGCCGCAAGGGACCAAGGTCCTCTCCAATTTCGTGCACACCATCTGCGGCTGCCCCGCGGATTGGGACATGGGTTCCTATGTCGATGTGGCCATTGAAGAAATCCGTGCGCAGGTCGGCGACGGGCGCGTCGTGTGCGGATTGAGCGGCGGCGTCGATTCGAGCGTCGCGGCGATGTTGATACACCGCGCCATCGGCGACCGCCTCGCGTGTGTCTTCGTCAATAACGGCCTCTTGCGCAAGGGCGAAGCCGAGTTGGTGCAACGGGTCTTCCGCGACAATTTTCACGTCGACCTTCACTACGTCGATGCCGAAGATCGCTTTCTCGCGGCGCTTGCCGGCGTGAGCGACCCCGAACAGAAGCGCAAGATTATCGGCAGTCTGTTTATCGACGTGTTCGAGGAAGAGGCCAATCGTCTCGGCAAAGTCGATTTCCTTGCACAAGGTACGCTGTATCCCGATGTTATCGAAAGCGTGTCCGCCACGGGCGGCCCCTCGGTGACGATTAAGAGCCATCACAATGTCGGTGGTCTGCCCGAGCACATGAACCTCGAACTGGTGGAGCCGCTGCGGGAACTGTTCAAGGATGAAGTTCGCGCGCTCGGCAAGGAACTGGGCTTGCCCGATGAGATCGTCTGGCGGCACCCGTTCCCCGGCCCCGGTTTGGGCGTGCGATGCATCGGCGCGGTGACGAAAGAGCGTCTCGACACGCTGCGCGACGCGGATGCCATTTTCATCGACGAGATTAAGCGGGCGGAATTGTACGGAGAGATTTGGCAAGCGCTTGTGTGCTTGCTTCCGGTAAGAAGCGTGGGCGTCCAGGGGGATGAACGCACCTACGAAGAAGTTTGCAGTCTGCGCGCAGTCACGAGCGAAGACGCGATGACGGCGGATTGGTTCCGCTTTCCGCCGGACGTCCTCCAGCGCGTCGCCAATCGTATCTGCAACGAAGTGAAACATATCAATCGCGTTCTCTACGATGTTACCTCGAAACCTCCGGGCACCATCGAGTGGGAGTAGAGTTAAACTAGGCCGGTTTGTTCCGGCCGATGCGCGAAGTATCTGCGCGTGGCGTCAACCGTGGCTTGGCCGTTTGCAGGTGGCCAAGCGGCGGAGAATTCATTTTCCAATGGGGATGAAAGCAGTGCCCACCCAAGTTTGGGAGCAAGTCGAATGTTCACTCTGACTGCAAAACGGCGGCTATCTGAGCAAATCGTTGAGGTGGAGGTTCGCGCGCCGTTAATTGCGCGCGCGGCCCGGCCGGGTCATTTCGTATTGGTGCGCGGCGACGAGTTTGGCGAGCGCATCCCGCTCACGATTGCCGACTCCAATCCCGATGAAGGCACCATCACGCTAGTCATGCAGGAAATCGGACTGGGTACGAAAAACCTGGCCGCTTTTGAGGTTGGCCAACACTACATAGACGTCGTTGGGCCACTCGGCAAAGACCGGGACATTCACGGCCCCGGCAAGACCATCTGCTGCGTGTGCGGGGGTCTCGGTCTCGCGCCCATGTTTCCCCAGATGAAGGCGCATCACAGCGCGGGCAATCGCGTCATCTCGATTCTCGGCGCGCGCAATGCCTCGCTTCTCTTCTGGCAGGACAAGGCGGCCGCCGTAAGCGACCGCGTAATCGTCACCACGGACGACGGTTCGTCCGGGCAGAAGGGCTATGCCGCGCAGGTGCTGGACGATTTGGTCAAGGCGGGCGAGCGCATCGATGAAGTGATTGCCATCGGACCGGTGCCGCACATGAAGGCGGTAACCGAGTGCTGCAAACGCCACGGACTCCCCGTCGTCGTCAGCCTGAACCCCGTTATGGTGGACGGGACCGGTATGTGCGGCGGATGCCGCGTCACGGTGGGCGGCGAGGTGAAATACGCCTGCGTCGACGGCCCGGAGTTTGACGGCGCTATCGTCGATTTCGACGAATTGACGATACGCCAGCGCACGTATAAGACCCAAGAGGCGAGCGCCCTGGAAGGCCGCGCGAGAGTGCCGATTGACGGCCACGCATGCCGATTCGAGGAAAGCATCCAGGAAATGGTCGCGGCGCTTGAGTCGCGAAACCAGAAGCATTACTCCAAGTACTTCGAAGAATCGGCGGCCTTGAGCGTGCTGCAATCCATCGGCGAACTCATCAAGCATCGCACGACGTTCGAAGAGGTGAAGCGGGCGTACACGCCCGAGGAGGCGCTTGCCGAGGCCCTGCGCTGCCGCGGCTGCGAACGCGCCGCATGCATCGAAGGATGCCCCGTCGAGGTCGATATCCGCGCGTTTATTCAGGCCATCGTCAAAGGCGATCTGCCCCTTGCCGCGCGTATCATCAAAGAGAAGAACAACCTGCCCGCTGTGTGCGGCCGCGTTTGTCCGCAAGAAAAGCAGTGCGAACAACGGTGCGTCGTGGGTAAATCGGAACGGCCCGTTGCAATCGGTTCCCTGGAACGATTCATCGCGGATTGGGAAGCCGAACACGTGCCGCCGCAGCCCTTCCACGTGAAACCACGAGGACAGAAGGTCGCCGTTATCGGGTGCGGTCCCGGAGGGCTGACCTGCGCGGGCGATCTCGCGCGACTGGGCTACAACGTCACGATTTACGAAGCGTTCCACGACACGGGCGGCGTGCTTCGCTACGGCATACCCGAGTTTCGTCTGCCCAAGGCCATCGTCGACCGCGAGGTCGATTACATCAAGAGCCTCGGCGTTCAGATCGAGTTGAACATGGTGATCGGCAAGGTCCTCACCATTGAGTCTCTATTCGAGAGCGGATTCAGTGCGGTGTTCATTGGCGTGGGCGCGGGCGCGCCCGTGTTCATGGACATTCCCGGCGAGAATCTGGTCGGTGTGTACAGCGCCAACGAGTTCCTTACGCGAGTGAACCTGATGAAGGCATATCGGTTTGGCGAGTACCAAACCCCGGTGTTTGTTGGTCAGCGCGTGGCAGTCGTAGGCGCGGGCAACGTCGCCATGGATGCGGCGCGGGTCGCGGTGCGCCTGGGCGCGAAGACCGTCTCCATCGTTTACCGCCGTTCGGAGTTGGAGATACCCGCGCGCGCGGAAGAAGTCGAACATGCGCGCGAAGAAGGAGTCGTCTTCCATCTGCTTGCCGCGCCGGTTTCGTTGGTGGGCGACGATCAAGGCCGCGTGTGTGCGATGGAGTGCATCCGAATGTCGCTTGGCGAGCCGGACGCGTCGGGCCGCCGCAGGCCAATCCCGGTCGCGGGAAGCGAATTCCAGATTCCCTGCGACATGGTGATACCGGCCCTGGGGTCTCGCGCGAATCCTCTGCTGACGGGCGCTACGAAGGGTATCCAGCTCAACAAGTGGGGAAATATTGTTGCCGATCCGGTTTCGGGGGCGACCAACCTGCCCGGCGTGTATGCTGGGGGCGATATCGTGACCGGGGCTGCGACGGTAATCGAGGCCATGGGCGCCGGAAAACGCGCGGCCAAGGCCATTCACGATTATCTTTCGAGCCGGGCAAACGCCGACTGCGTAGTAATCTGAGAGTCGTCTCCTTGATGCAATCTTCCGCGTTTCGCGACCCCTATTCGGTTCGCTGCGGTCGCGGGGGTCCGGTTTCCGAACATGGGGTGCACGAGCAGTATGTGGTATAGCAAGACCGTTGATGAAGCGCTCTCCGCACTTCAGGTCGATCCCGCACATGGGCTCTCCGACGACGAAGCTTCTTCGCGACTCGCAACGATCGGTCATAACGAGCTGGAAGAGCGCGGCATAAAGAGTCCGTGGGCCATCCTCTGGGAACAGCTCACCGCCATCATGGTGGTAATTCTGATTATCGCCGCCGCCATATCCTTCCTGCTCGGTGAGACAACCGACGCCATCGCCATTCTCGCGATTGTCGTTGTCAACGCCGTGTTGGGTGTCCGCCAGGAGTACAAAGCCGAGAAGGCCATGGCCGCGCTCAAGCAATTGGCCGTTCCTTCCGTGCGCGTGCGCCGTTCCGGTGCGCTTGTGTCCATCAGCGCGCGCGACCTTGTCCCGGGCGATATCGTGTTTCTTGAAGCCGGTTCGAGCATTCCCGCCGACGGCCGCCTCGTCGAGTCTGCAAACCTTCAAGTGGAAGAAGCGGCGCTGACCGGTGAATCGGTTCCCGCCGAAAAAGAGTGGGCATGGCAAGGGCAAGAGAATACGCCTCTTGCCGAACGCTCAAACTCGGTCTACATGGGTACCAGCGTCACCTACGGACGGGGCATGTTTGTGGTCACCGAGACGGGCATGCGAACGGAACTCGGCAAGATCGCGACGATGATCCAAAGTGTGGACCGCTCGCCGACGCCGCTGCAGGTTCGACTGGACAACCTCGGCAAGGTGCTCGCCGTGGTTGCGTTGATTCTCGTGGGCCTCATCTTTGTTCTCGGGCTTTGGCGGGAGGGCGTCAGTCATCTCCGGGAACTCTTCTTGACGTCAGTCAGCATGGCGGTTGCGGCGGTTCCGGAAGGACTCCCCGCCGTGGTGACCATCGCGCTGGCGCTGGGCGGTCAGCGCATGCTGGTTCGTCATGCCCTCATCCGCAAGTTACTGGCCGTGGAAGCCCTCGGCTCCGTGACGGTCATCTGCACGGACAAGACCGGTACGCTCACCGAAAACCGCATGAGTGTTCGAAGTGTGGTGGCCGGAGGTAAGCGATTCGATTTACCCGTCGAACCGGCAACGCTCGGGCAATCTCCCTCGCTTGCTATTGCGCTGTCCATCGGCGCGCTGTGCAATGACGCGCAATGGACGAAGGCAGAGGCCAACAGAAAGACGAAGGCCATCGGCGATCCCACGGAAACCGCCCTGTGCGAAGGCGCGGCAGAACTGGGTTTGGACAAGGTGCGCCTGGAGCAGGCGATGCCGCGCATCGCTGAAGCCCCCTTCGACTCCGTCCGCAAACGGATGGCCACGTTGCACAAGGTTACGTCCGATGCACCTGTTCGATGGTTAGTGTCCCCCGGCGAACCTGCGCCTGCGTATGTCACGTGTGTGAAAGGGGCAGTCGACGGCCTGCTGGGAGTTTGTGACCGCATCCTCGTTGACGGCGCGGTGCACACCATCGATCAGCGGCACATCGACGACACCCTTCGCACAAACGACGCTCTCTCGAGTCAGGGTATGCGGGTATTGGGGTTTGCGTACGCGCCATTGAACGAACCGCCACAGGAAACGACCGTTGGCAAACTTGAATGCCATCTTGTTTTCGCCGGTCTCATGGCGCTCATCGATCCGCCCCGGCCCGAGGTGAACGACGCCGTGGCCTTGTGCAAGACGGCGGGCATCCGGCCCATCATGATCACCGGCGACCACCCGTTGACCGCTTCGCACATTGGTTCCGAGCTCGGCCTGCTTGAGCACGGAGGCAAAGCCGTCACCGGCCTCGAATTGGAGGCGATGAACGAAGACGAATTGCGGCGATCCGTGGGCCATTCGCAGGTGTTCGCCCGGGTCGCGCCCGAATCCAAATTGGCTATCGTCGACGCCCTGCAGAAGAACGGCGAGATTGTGGCCATGACGGGCGATGGGGTGAACGACGCGCCCGCGCTGAAGAAGGCCAACATCGGTGTCGCGATGGGGATCACCGGCACCGACGTGTCGAAGGGCGCGTCCGACATGATCCTGTTGGACGACAACTTCGCCACGATCGTGGCCGCGGTCGCGGAAGGGCGCACGATCTACGACAACATTCGCAAGTTCATCAAGTACCTGATGACAACCAATTCCGGAGAATTGTGGGTCATGATTGCGGCGCCATTCCTGGGGATGCCGCTGCCGCTGCTACCGCTGCAAATACTCTGGATGAATCTCGTTACGGACGGATTGCCGGCCTTGGCACTAGGCGTGGAACCGCCCGAGCGAAACGTGATGCGCCGTCCGCCTTCAAAGTCCGGCGAAAGCATCTTCGCGCACGGTCTCGGTATTCATGTGGTTTGGGTCGGTCTGCTCATGGCGGTAATCGCGTTGGGCGCTGGCTGGTACTACTGGTCGCACGAAGCCGCGGGCTCGAATGGAGCCACGCGTTGGCAAACCATGACGTTCACGATCCTCACGCTTTCGCAGATGGCGCACGTGCTGGCCATTCGGTCGGGGAGAGACTCGCTGTTCACCACGGGTATTTGGTCTAACCGGTCGCTTATGCTTGCCGTAACGGCGACCGTGTTGCTTCAGTGCGCGCTCATCTACGTGCCGTTTCTTCAGAAAGTATTCGCTATGGTTCCGCTGTCGGCGTTCGACATGGCCGTCGCGTTGGCGTTGAGTTCCGTCGTCTTCTGGGCCGTCGAGGCTGAGAAATTCGTCTTGAGACGCACAGCATCGCAGTGAAGAACGCACGGATAAGCGAGAACAGCTCGCTGTTATTGTACGGATAGATTTCATACGCACGGTATCACTTGATGGAGATCACGCATGCCCGGCATACACGATCTGGAGAAACCCGTCAGTCCTAATTACAAATGGTATGTGGTGGGTATGCTGTGGTTCATCGCGTTCTTCAACTACGCCGATCGCGTGGCCCTTGGCGTCTCTATGCCGCTCATCAGCAAAGAGCTGCACATGACCGACCTTCAAATCGGACTCGTCAGTTCGGCATTCGCATGGGTGTACGGTTTGGGCGCGCCGTTCGCGGGGTTCATCATCGATCGCATCCGCCGGAAGACCGCCATTTTGTTTGGCTTGGTGACGTGGAGCACCATCTGCATGGCCACGGCCCTCTCGAAAACGTGGCGGCAGCTCTTCGGCTTCATGGCTATGGAAGGTCTTGGCGAGACGTTCTATTTCCCCGCGTCGATGTCGCTGGTGAGCGACTACCACGGCAAGGCGACGCGCTCCCGGGCCATGAGCGTCCACCAGACGAGTGTCTACGGTGGCACCATTTTGGGAAGCTTGTTCGCGGGCGCGATCGCCGATCAATGGGGTTGGCGCTATTCCTTCGTGATCTTTGGCGGACTGGGTGTCATCCTGGCTGGCGTCCTTTTCTTCTTTCTTCGCGAACCTCGCCGCGGCGCTGCGGATGAACTTGATGCGGGCAAGCCGGTTTCTCCTCCGAAGCGGCTCCCACTTGGCGAAACGCTCGCCCTCATTTGGAAGACTCCGACGGTACTTACTCTGTTCGGCGCATTTGTGTGCGCGAATTTCGTGTTCGTCATCATTCTGGGCTGGATGACCGTGTTCCTGACCGAGCGTTTCGAATTGAAGAGCCTCGCCGTGGCGGGCCTCAGTTCAACCCTCTTTATGCAAGTTGCCAGTATTTTCGGCGCGCCGTTCAGCGGCTGGCTCGCGGATAAACTGCGCGGGCGAATCGCCAGCGGCCGCATGTTGGTTCAGGCTATCGGGGTATTCGGCGCGGCCCCGTTCGTGCTGATCTGTGGAGAAAGCCACACTCTCATGCTTACGTATGCCGCCTTGCTCTGCTGGGGTTTCTTCAAAGGTGTATACGACGCGAACATCTTCGCGTCCATGTACGACGTGATTCGCCCCGAGGCGCGCGGAACGGCGGCCGGTTTTATGAATGCCGTCGGCTGGATCGCTGGAGGCGGCGGCCCGCTTGTGGTGGGCTACGTCAAGCAACACTATGACATCAGTCTAGGCAGTGCTATTGCGCTTGGCGGCCTATCCTATGTGCTTTCTGGAATCCTGCTCGTCATCGGCATCGTGTTCTTCGTGAAACGCGATTCCGAGAAGATGCAAGCTTCGCTGGGGGCTTAGTCGCTCCGATTCCAATAAGCAGCGCAGTCAGCCAGACGTATCGGTTTCCGATGCGTCCGGTGCTGGCTTGGGTTTCAGCACTTCCGAGAGTGGGCGGGTGTACAGCGCCTCATCGCCCACAATGCCGCCGGAAACCACCATCTTGACCGCCTCTTCAAGGGTCAGACTGCACCCTGTCACGGTGGCGGGGTCGCACAGCTCCAGAAGGCCCACGGTGATGTTCGGCGTCGTGGGCACAAAGATCTTCAGCAACTCTTGTCCGTCGATTCCCACAATACGGCCGACCACGAATCCGATGGTGCGTACGCCAGGATACGGAAACTCGACCAGGACCGGCGCTTCGAATTTCGGTCCGGAACCAGGATCGATGAGCGACTCGATGATCTGTTTGGTCGCTCCGTAAATCGTCGTAATGAGCGGCATACGGTTGATGATCGATTCCATCAGCCGGATCAGGCGCGCGCCCACAACAGCGGTCGCCACTTGGCCCGTCAGATACAGTGAGATGAGCAGCAGCAGAATCGAAATGAACCCAATCACGTAGGGCGGAAGCGGACCCGATATCATGCGCGCCAGCGGCTCAATCCGGCCCGCCGTGAGTCCGTAGATGAACGTGACGATGAAGATCGTCACGCCGATGGGCACCAGCACCAGCAGTCCCGACACAAGCCGGTTCCGGGTGCTTTTAACGACGCGTCTGAAGAGGGACTTCGGCGCGGCCGCGAGACGGGTGGCGATCGTCAAGGGTTCCTGCGCGGCAACCGGCTTTCGCGCCGTGTCCAGGCTCGCCGATTCCGGCAGACTCAGCCGCTCCGGGGTGAGAATACCCGCCGACATGAAGGCCTTGGCCGCATCTTCCACGGTGAGGTTGGTGAGTTGAATCATTTCCTCCGGGTAGATCTCGAAGTATCCACTCGTGGGATTGGGAGTGGTTGGAACAAAGGTCCTGCAGAACCCTTCTTTTCCGTCGATGGTCAAGCGTCCTGTTACGAACGCGATGGCCCGCACACTCGGAGATGGAAAGGGCACGAGCGCCGCCGCTTTGTAAGACGGGCCTTCCGATTGAATCGAGAGGACGTCCACGGCCTGGCGAGACGCGCCATAAATAGTCTTTACTACAGGTATGCGCGCAAGGATCCATTCGCCAACCGCGATCAGCCGTTTACCCAGCACCAAGCCCGCCGCCAATCCAATGACGTACAAAATGGCGACAAACAGACACACCGACAACAGGGCAATGGCATATCCCGGCATTTCACCCGTGTAGCGCCGGAGCCACGGCACCAGCATCCCCGCAGTCAGGCCATAGCACAACTTGAGGACATACGCCGTTACGCCCAGCGGCACCAGCACCAGCATTCCGCGAAGAATGTACCCGCGAACCGTGGTCTGCAACCGGCTCAAGAATGCCGAGCGGACTCCACCAGGTTGCTGCTTCGATCTTCCCATCTCGTGTCTACCTCAAATGCATGGAACAAACGCTTCTCGAAACAGACATTGTATCTGGATTTCGCAGACATTGCATGGACGGGACAAGGGGTCAAGGCGGGGACTACGTCTCGATTGCACGTGCAGCGCTTTGTTCAATCGGATTTGACGGACTGTTTACGGATTTGCCTGGATGTGCTGAGCCAAGACCGAGACCTCGGTTATCGGCGCCGCGCTCGGCGAGCGCTGCGCTACTGAATCGCAGCCGAGGGCGGCTGCGCCACAAGGAGAGGCAGCCCCGGTAGCGCCGCGGTCGATGACCGCGGCGTGGTGTATGCCGCAGGCTGGAAGTAGTGTAGATGCCAGAGGTCACGAGAACAGAGGCGCTCATTTGGTTTGTTTATCGGAGTCTATCGGTGTTCATCCGTGGTTGAGTCTCTTTTGGTTGAGGCAATGCCGCGCCAGGCTGGAGCCTGCCGAGCCCTCGTCACTCTACAGAAGAGACCGTGTGAATGAATGCGATCAGAGACGTGTGCATACCGCCCGATACCGAGTAGCGGTTGTTTGTCTCGTTGCTCTTTCCGCCAATGCCCGCGCTAGCGCGGTCCACCGCTCAGTGTGTCTCGCACGAACCGGACCAGCGTGTCTTCATCCCAGCCGGAATGCACCTGGCTCTTTATGTTCAAGGTGCCGTAGATCGCATCGCAATCTTCTTTCGTAAGCGATTTCTTCTGCGCGTTCAGCGGATTCAGAATCAGCGCCGGCATCTTCAGCGCCGCCGCGAGTTCAGGCAAATCGTAGTGCTTCAAGACGCCGGGGAAAAAGGCTTCGTGCGGCCACGCGTACGATTCCGCCGATGCCAGTTGTTCGTAACTCGCCAGCCCATCTGCCGCAACGGCTCCGGCCACCGAATCGTCGATAGCCGCGATGTGCAGCGCGACTAGCGCGCCCAATCCGCGACCGCCCACAACGATCTTCGACGCATCCACTTCGGGACGCGTCCGCAGGTACGCCAGCGCCGCGAGGCCATCGCGTATCCGCATCGCCATGACCGGATCGCCAAGCGCGGCAGAGACGTACGCGTTCCATCGGTCACGCGAACCCCAACCGGCAATGTCGTAACGAATATCGTTCGGACGCGAATCGCCCCACCCCCGCACATCCACCGTGAGTATGGCCGGGCCGTTCGTTTCTTCGCTCAACGCGCCGCTGAGTCCCGCGAGCATGCCGCCGGTGTGCAAATCGGTCCAGCGTCCGCGGTCGTCGAAGTACAAGAGCGCGGCTCCCTTCCATCCTTGTCTTGCGGGATAGAAGAACGTCGCCGGCAACTCGATGTTCCCCTCGTGTTTCAGCAGGATTTCTTGCAGATAGTGATACCACACCAATTGCGGTTCGCCGGCGCGTGATTCCGGCACGGGGACAGCTTCTTCAACGTGCATGAGAGTGCGCGCCGCTTCCGGTATGGATGTTCCCGCGCGTTGTGCGCGCAGTTCGACGGCACGGCCGGTGGTGACGGTGCGCATGTTGCGGTCGGTGCGCGGATTGCACGCGAGGATCTCGTCGGGCGCCATCTCGAAGTCTTCGCGCTTCAGGTCAGGCCACTCGCGCGGCGCGATACCGGCCACCCAACGGTCCATCTCCTTTGTGAACTCGACCGCCATCGCGACGGTGTACGCGTGTCCGCCTGGATCGAGGAAGAACCGGAATTTGTCGCCGAATCCTGCCTGCTCGAATGAACCGCTGACATCCGCCGCGATGTCGCGGCTCATCGCTTCGGTAAACACTTCGTCCTTGGCTCCCGCCATGAGCAGCACCGGCGTCGGCATTGCCGCGACAAGTAAATCGATTTCGTCGTATTGTCCGAAGCGCGCGATTGCGAGTGTCTCCGGGCACGGCGCATAGGCATCGAGCACCGGATGCATCGCCAGCGGTACCGCACAGCACGACGGCCCCGATACGCGAATGCGTTCGTCCAGCACCGTCGCGAAGAGAGTCGTGGTGCCGCCGCCGCTGACGCCCGTCATACCCACACCGTTCGACATATCCACGTCGGGACGCGTCGCGAGGTAGTCGATGCATCGAATCGCGTCGATGACGAAAAACCGGTTGGATGATTCGCCTGTAAGGAAACAGCGAACCCCGTCGACGAAATGGTCGTTGCCGGGCTTCTTCTCGCCGCCTTGTCCCGGCGGATCGAACGTGATGGCGACGTACCCCATGCGCGCAAACGCCTGCGCGGGAATCTGGTAGCTCTCCTTGGTCTTCGCGCTATGTCCGACCGGTACCACGATGGCCCGCCACGGCGGCGGATATTTCGACGCCAGCGGCAAGTACACGGAGCCGTTCACATCCAGCCCCGGCAGCGAGTCGAACAACACATTCTCCACGACGTATCCGGGCCGTTCGTGCCGCGACACCACGCGCACATTGAGCGGACAGCCCCGCTCGCCGAACGGCATGTCGCCCAAGCCCTCGGCCACGGCCTTGCGCACCGCATCGCGCCACGCCTGCCACTGGCCCGCCGCGATTCCCTCGTGACGCCGCGCCGCCGTCGCATCGAGCGCCACGCAGCTTCGTTCGACGATGCAGCGCGTCTGCATGTTTCGCAGATCGACTGTGGCGGGTATCGGCCCAAGGCCAAAAGACTTCGCCGCCTCCGTCCATTTCGCGCGTTCGCCACCGTGTGCAAGGGCAACCCCCAGCACCACCGCGAGACCCCAACGAATTGCATGCATGAGCGTTCCCCCCTGTATCGTCCGTGCGCGCGGGCGGGATGCACGCGAGCAGGCGTCTACGATACCTCGTTTTGGGGGGCGGTGACGATCTCTATTGCTTCTACCTCTTTGCGACACGGCCAAAAAGAACCTTCTTGTTCTATAACCTTTGTGTTATAATTGACGTGTGAGCTGGGAAGTGGAGTATATAGACCAGTTCGAGGATTGGTGGAATTCTCTGTCCGATGACGAGCAGGATTCCGTTGATGTGGTCGTGCGCCTCTTGCAGGAACGCGGTCCGCAACTCCCCTTTCCCTATTCATCGAGTCTGCAAGGTTCCAGCCACGGGCACATGAGAGAGTTGAGGATTCAGCATGCTGGAAGACCTCTTCGGATTCTCTATGCCTTCGACCCGAGAAGGGTCGCGATCCTTCTCCTCGGTGGAGACAAGACCGGCTCGGATCGATGGTACGAGATGGCAATACCCTTAGCCGATCGCGCCTATGACGAGCACTTGAACGCGTTGCGCAAAGAAGGACTACTCTGATGGCGAAATCGTTTTCCCGGCTTCAGTCCGCTATTCCGCCCGCTCGCCGCGAACAGAACGCGGTCCGCGCGCAAACGCTCATGGCCGAAATGCGGCTTGACGAGTTGCGCAAAGCGATGACCTTGACGCAGCAGCAAATGGCAGAAACGTTGCAGATGAGCCAGACGGCCGTGTCGAAAATCGAACGCCAAGCGGACATGTACGTCAGCACCCTGCGCCGGTATGTGGCCGCCATGGGTGGCGAACTCAAGGTTATCGCGAGTTTCCCGGACGGCGATGTCGCAATCGAGCAGTTTGCGGAGCAGGCGCATACCGAGTAAGAGCGGGAACCATTGTTTAGGCATGGGTTTCTCACAAACATACTCTGTCTTCGGAGAAGTCTCTTGTTTTTCGCTGCAAGTCTCGCAATCGCAAAGCCTACGTGATAAGTTCGTGTGCATTCGTGATATATCCAGATTAGAGGAGGCTCCATGAAATCCGAACGTTCGGCCCAGTTGTGGAAAGAGGCAAACCGCGTCATGGTCGGCGGGGTCAACAGCCCCGTGCGCGCGTTCAAAGGCGTCGGCGGCGATCCCTTCTTTGTCGCGGAAGGAAATGGCGCGTGGATTACCGACGCCGACGGAAACCGATGCATCGACTACGTCCTATCCTGGGGACCGTTGGTGCTTGGCCATTCCCATCCAAAGGTCGTGGACGCGGTTAAGAAAGCCATGGCCAAAGGCTCAAGCTTCGGCATCCCCACGGAAGCGGAAATCCGTCTCGCGGAACGCATCGTGGAGCTGGTCCCCTCCATCGAAAAGGTTCGGCTCGTCAACAGCGGCACCGAAGCCACCATGAGCGCGATACGTCTCGCGCGCGGCTACACCAAGCGGGATCTCGTCGTGAAGATCGAGGGCTGCTATCACGGGCACGTCGACGGATTGCTCGTCAAGGCCGGCAGCGGTCTGACCACGCTGGGCGTGCCGACCAGCCCCGGCATTCCCGCGGGCTATGCGTCCTGCACGCTGACCATGCCCTACAACGATCTCGACGCGGCTACGGCTTTATTTAAGGAACATGGCGACGCGATCGCGTGCATCATCATCGAACCCGTCGCAGGCAACATGGGCGTTGTTCTACCCGAGCCGGGCTATCTCGAAGGGTTACGCGCCTTGACGAAACAGCACGGCGCATTGCTTATCTTCGACGAGGTCATGACGGGCTTCCGCGTTGCGCTGGGCGGCGCGCAACAACGGTATAGCATCACGCCCGACTTGACCGTGCTCGGCAAAGTCATCGGCGGTGGGCTTCCCGTCGGCGCGTACGGCGGACCCGCTTCGATCATGGACCACGTCTCTCCCGTCGGCCCCATCTACCAGGCGGGCACGCTCTCCGGAAACCCGTTGGCCACCGCGGCGGGACTCGCCACGCTCGAAGTCCTTTCATCGCCCGGAGTCGTCGAGTCCATCGAGAAGTCGCTGGAAACTCTCTGCGACGGTCTTGGCACACTCGCGCGCGAAGCGGGGATACCCGTGTGCCAGACTCGCGTGGGTTCGATGGCGTGCATGTTCTTCCACGACGGGCCCGTGCGCAACTACGCCGAAGCGACGGCCTCCAACACGAAGCAATACGCCGCTTTCTTCTGGACCATGCTCGAAAACGGTGTGTATTTGGCTCCGTCTCAGTTCGAGGCCATGTTCATGAGTTCCGCCCACGGCAAGAACGAACTCGACCGCACATTGGAGGCGGCAAAGAAGGCCTTCGCGGCGGCTGCTGCGATTTGAGCGCGGTCTAGCTCCGCGATAACTCATCTGCGTTAACACTAGTCGTCACCCCCGCGAAAGCGGGGGTCCATCTTTGCCGTGTGACGTGCGGGCTGGACCTAAGATGGATTCCCGCTTGCGCGGGAATGACGGATAGGGCAATTCCAGTGAGTACCTGAGTTCGTCCTCCCTCCCATCGATAACAGGGGAAATCGTCCGCCGCACCCGCTCCGTGATATAGTCTGCCTCTTACAAGGAGGCAGGAATCTGCGACGAAATGCGGTTTCGGCGCATGTCTTCTGCCATTACTCGGCAACTGCACGGCACGAATGAAAGCTTTTGACGACGATCTAGTCTCCGGCAGCATCCTGCGCTCGGTATGGAAACTCTCGTGGCCGATTGTCACGATGAATATCATCAACGGCCTGCGCGGGCTGGTCGATCAGGTGTTGGTGGGCCACTATGTCCAAGACGTGGCCGCAAACGCCGCTATCGGCGTGTCGTGGGTTATCTTCCTGGTTGTCGTGGTGTCGCTCGCGTCCTTGTTTCACGGTATGGGCGTGCTTATCTCGCAGTCCGCCGGCAAAAAGGCGCGCGAGGAAATGAGCCGCGTCATGCATGACGTGTTTCTCGCGACACTCTACCTCGTGATTTTCGTCATCGCGCCGATCGGGTACCTGTTGTCGCCCGTGGTTCTTGCGCACGTCAACGCCAAGCCCGATGTACAACTCTACGCGATACCTTACCTGCGAACCCTCTTCGCGTGCGGTCTTCCGCTCTCGGCCGTCTTCTTGTTGAGCACGGCCATGCAGTCTTCCGGCGAAGCAAAAATCCCGCTGATGTTGTCCATCCTGACAACGGCTGTGAACATCCTGCTCAGCTCCGTCTTCATCACCGGACTGGGCATCTTCAAGCCCATGGGCACTACGGGCGCCGCGCTTGGCACGTGCTTCGCCCCGATTCCCGCCATCATTATCACGATCACCCTGATCCTCCGCCGGAAGATGATTCTGCAGCCGCCGCCCAAATGGACCTTGATCCCCGATTTCTCCGTGCTCAAGGTCGTGGCGCGGATTGGCGTGCCGTCGGGCATTCACGCGGTGGCGCTGAACATCGGCGGCATTTTCGTATACCGCTACATTGGCTCGCTCGAATTCAGTTCAGCGGCCCAAGCGGCCTACACCATCTGCTACGCGCAGTTGTTTTCTTTCCTGACGTGGGCCGCCCTGGGGCTGCGCGGCGCCTCTTCTTCGCTCATGGGGCAAAACATCGGCGCCGGCAAGCCCGCCCGAGGCAAGCGCGGCGTTCATATCGCCACGGCGATGGGGCTCGTGTGGGCCGTCGTGTGGGGAATTGTAGCGGTGACCGTGCCGCAAGCCTTGTTGGGAATCTTCAATGCAAAAGACGAACACGTCATGCTGTACGGGGTCACGCTGCTGCGCTTTCTGGCGGTATCGGGCTTGTTTCTTGCCACGGCCCTCGCGTTGACCGGTGGGCTCATTGGCGCGGGCGAAACGAAGAAGCCAATGTGGATCGCCATCGTGACCCAGATCGTCATCCTGCTCACGATCTGCCAGGTCTTCAAATCGCTGGGACTTTTGAGCACGAACGTAATCTGGGCCGCGATACTGGTAAGCCACGTGAGCCGGTTCGTTCTCACGTTCTACGCATTCGAGCATACGAAGTGGCGCACTACTCCGCTGGAGTTGAACCCGGCGAAATCCGGCTGAGCAGAAGCTACGTCGCGTCTTCCCACGTGCGCCGCGCCACAGCGAGGAACCGTTTCACCACATCGCTTGTCGTGAACTTCTTGTGTCCCTTCAGATAACTGCGCACGCCATTTCCGAACGGTTTCCACCAGTGCTCCGGGATGCGTTCGATACCGTACACCGCGCCAAAGATCGACCCCGCCGTCGCCCCCGTGCAATCGTTGTCGAGTCCCATCGCGACAATCCCGCCGATGGTCTTCGTGAAGTCACCGCCCCCAAGCTGCAATCCAAACACGGTCAGGCACGCATTGTTATTCGTGTGAACGTGGTGCATGCCCTTGAAGCGCTCATCAACGACCTTGCGCGCTTCGCGCCAATCGCGAATGCGCGGCGCGCGCTTGAAGGCCCAGCGAAGGTCGTCGGCAAGACGGCACTCTTTCGGGATCTCCGTCAGTCCGATACGCAGCGCTTCCATCGGCGAATCCACGACAAAAGCGGCGGCTATCGCGGCGGAAAAGAACATCTCGCCGTAGATGCCGTTGTAGCGGTGCGACAAATACGCGTCGCGGTAGGCGTATTCCGCCGCGCGTTCCGGCCAGCCCGGCGCGGCATAGCCCCACGGATCGCTGCGGATGTCCGCGCCAATCCACTCCTGATAGGGATTCCCGATTTCGGCAGCTTTGGCCGCGGGCACGCCGCGTTTGAGATTGTTCAATGCCACTTCTTCCGCGGTGTATGCCATGGGCACATGATCGAGCCAGGCCGCGCCCACGTCCTTCGTGGTGAACTTCGGCCCAAACCGTTCCAGGATCAACAAGCCAAGCAGCGTGTAGGCCAGATCGTCGTCGACCGGAACTGCCCGGAGGTTGCCCTTGAGATACTCGCGAAATGTGCATTCGTTATAGTGGACACGGCTCGGGTTCGGATGAACGGCCCAGTAGTCGGTTGGCGGAAACGCTTGTTTCCCGACGCGCGCCAGATCTTCCATCGCGTCCGGCGTCCACGACTCGACCGGCGCACCCAACGTACACCCCGCCGCACGTCCCAGCCACGCGCCGCGCATGCGCGATTGAATGCGATCCTTGGGCATCGCGTTTCCGATGCGTCGCGGCCCTTTGGGGCGCACAGCCTGAATCTCGACGAGTTTGTTAGGTTCTCGTTTGGATACTTCCGAGGCAGGATTCGCTCGCTCCAAGTCGCGCTTGGAATCGGCAAGGGTCTTCTGCAACCTGGCAAGAATCGGCGCAATCTTCGCCTTCTGCTCATGCCGTAAATCGGCCCAGTTCGAAACCTCTTCAAACAACGCGGACAGTTCGGTGAAATACGGCATCGTGTAGCTCCAGTAAAGGGGATTCGCAATTCGGCGCATAGCATACACGGTCGCGCGCGCAATGCGAATTCTAAGGAGAAATCGCTTAAGGCTATCGCAGCAAGACGCACCGAACGACATATTGCCTGCTCTTTGCCTCAGGGAATTCTTATGAGCGAATACTTATGCCGTCTTAGGCGCGATCTGTCTCTATTGCCGCAGGCATGGCATGTCCCATCCTATTTCGCAACTCACGCGCCTGCCCAATTCGTTCTTCCACGGCATACTCCAGCCCGGGGTGGCATAGCCGCAACCCAAAGAGACTCAACCACCGATACACAACGATGATTTGATTCGATACTCCAGAGCGCTGCAAGCGCGAAATACTCCAGCCTGGGGTGGCATAGCCGCAACCCAAAGAGACTCAACCACCGGTACACAACGATGATTTGATTCGATACTCCAGAGCGCTGCAAGCGCGAAATACTCCAGCCAGGGGTGGAGGTTTGCGTCGGCAGACGCGAACCGGAACCCCAGGTAACCACGCCCCCTAAGCGTGCGCCCTGTAAGGGCGCGAGTAGCTTTCCGCCCTCAATCCCACACGTGCCGCTCGTCAAACGTCACCGCATGCCGCTTCAACAGCGCCCGCAATTCAGCCTGAAACGACAATTTCGCATGGTGCATGCGCTGCGACCCGATATACTCCGCAACGCGCTTGATATTCGACGGACTAACCGAAAACGCGGCGTATCACGCCTGCCAACAAAAATCGCCCGGCACCGCATTTTGTGTCTTTATCCAAATTGATGAGCCAACCTTCACTTCCTTAACGATCTTCGAAGCCCCATGGTTCTTCGAGCACTCGCACAGAAGGTGAACGTAATCAAACATCCCCCCGGCGGCGACCAGCGACGAATCGCATTCGCGCAGAATCCCCCCGATGTATGAATACAACGAAGGGGCTACAATATCCGAGATAACCGGCCTCCGATGTTTCGTGCTCCACACCACATGAAGAATGATTCGTGCCAACGATTGCGACACCGCGCCTCCTTCCGAACTACTCGCGCCCCTACAGGGCGCACTTCTTGTCGGCAATTATTCCTGGGGTACGCCATGGCGGCCCGCCATGCCGCACCCCAGGCTCTGGTATTACGCACCTACGGCGCTCAAGAAATCAATTGTAGGAGTTAAGCAGAACAGTGATTTCCCTCTGTTTACGTTTGCCCAATTGCCTTATCCGATTTCATACTTACTACAAATCTAGGGCGCTTTAGGCACGCAGTTTCCCAACTCATGACGCAATTCAGAACCCAAGCGCCGGTCACTCTCAGTTCCGTTAGCACAACGTTACCCAATCAAAGACGCAGCCCGCACCCACATGCGGCTCGCTCATTGCGCCGCAGGCACGGCATACACAAGCCCGGGTAACCACGTCCCCTAAGCGTGCGCCCTGTAAGGGCGCCAGTGATTGCCGCAGCCACAAGCGTGCTTGCCAATCCAGCACGTTTCCCTTTGTCCACTTGTCCTCGCCAATTCTCGCCACACACCCCCGTCTTTTGCTACAGTGCTGCGCGGGAGTCGGGTTCCCAAACCGGAAAACAAAGCGGAGGTGCCACATGCAGCGTCTCAGCCTTGTCGTGGCGTTTGTACTGTTCGCGCCGGTATTCGCGGCGCACGCGGAGGTGACCATGGAGAAGAAAGAATTCGGCGGCTGGCCGAACTGCATCGTGTTGAGCAACGGACAAATCGAGGTCGTCGTGACGACGGATGTCGGGCCGCGCGTCGTGCGCCTTGGATTTGTCGGCGGTCAAAATCTGTTCCGTGAATACAAAGAGATGCAGGGCAAGACCGGCGGCGACGACTGGCGCATCTATGGCGGTCATCGCTTCTGGCACGCGCCCGAAGCCATTCCTCGCACGTACTCGCCCGACAACTCCCCTGTAATGTATGAGTGGAACGGAACGACCTTGCGTCTCACGCAAGATGTCGAGGCCTCGACGGGCATTCAGAAGCAAATGGAGATCACGGTCGACCCGAAGGAGAACCTCGTGACGGTCCTTCATCGCGCCGTGAACCGGAATCTCTGGGACGTTGAACTGGCCCCGTGGGCGCTGTCGGTCATGGCGCAGAACGGCCGCGCAATCTATCCGCACGAGGAATTCCGCGCGCACACCGATTACTTGCTGCCGGCGCGTCCACTCGTGTTGTGGCACTACACGGACATGGCCGACCCGCGTTGGACATGGAGCACGAAATACATCCAGCTTCAGCAGGATCCCAAGAATACGAAGCCGCAGAAGGTCGGTTTCAAGAACACGCCGGGCTGGGCAGCCTATACGTTGAACGGCGACGTCTTTGTGAAGCGCTTCGCGTACAAAGAAGGCGCGATTTATCCGGACGGCGGATGCAACACCGAAACGTTCACGAACGAAGACATGCTTGAGATTGAATCCCTCGGGGCTACAGCGAAACTGGCATCCGAAGGAGGCTCGGCCGAGCACGTTGAGAATTGGTATTTGTTCAAGGCTGACATCGGCAAGTCCGATGCGGACATCGACAAGAACCTGTTGCCGCTCGTCGCCAAGACCAAATCGCCCGCAGGCAAGTAACTTCAGTCGCTCTTACAAACGCAACGCCCCCGAACTCGGGGGCGTTTTCCGTTTAGCGACCGATTGATACCTATACCGAAGCGCTCTGCACTTCTTCGAGGTCGCGCACTCTGGATGATGCCACTGTCAGCACCGCGCGCTCGTGAAGAAACGCGAGGTTGCCCGAGAGTATCGCGGCGCGCAGATCGCTCGCGGCGCGCCGTCGCGCCGACCACGCGCACATGCGCGAAATCAACGAAATGAGTAGCAACTCTACAGCAAGCAAAATCGCCAACACCGCGCCGCTATGCAAGAAGTAGTCGCTCGTCAACACGACGCCCATGAAATAGTCGGAGACGATGCGATATCCCGCGTACCCCACAAACGCGACCGGAGGCGCGTCGACCAACAGGGCCAATGGCCAACACGTCAACCATTTCGCGCGGGACACAACACGATCGCGGGCAGGACCTCGCAACAGGAAGCCGAGACGCTGTTGTACCGCGTGATGGAACTCCGTGAAGCCCGCTTCAGCGTCGGACGGCTCGAACCCCGCGCGCACCCAATCCAGCGCGAGCTCGCTGCGGCGCTGCGCATACACGTCGCGAATCGCGTCGGTCGCAACCGTGATGTCTTCCGCGAACACGCCATCTTCGTTCAGCATGGCCGCGGCCTGCCGCCCCGCCGACGCTGCACCACCCCACGAGAACCGTTGCGCCAGCCGCGCGGGAAACGAGCGCGCCGCTTCCAGAATGCGGTACAACGTGCCCACGATGCCTTTTGCGCGCAACGCCACTTCGCGGCCCAACGCATAGTTCCAGAGGTGCGGTTCCGCGAACAGCCTGCGCCCGATAATCGTACACGTCTCGCGCGCAATCGCCTTGTCGGTCTCCCCGATCTTCGTTTGAAGCGACTCCAACTCGGGTCTCCGCACAACAACATTCTCTGTCAAGCGTTGCTGCGTCTTTGTCAGTAGACCGAGCGCATTCGAGCGTTTGATGCGCCGCGCCCGCTCGCTCGACAATTCCGTTCGGAGAAAGGCCTCCAACCGCGCGAAATCGAACTCGTCTCCGTGGGGCGCGTGTCCCGTCAGTTTGCGATCCAACGACCGGCGCGCGCTGATGCGAAAGTACCCGGACACCTCGAACCCCTGCTCGCGCAATCGCGCTGTCCAGTGTTCGCGCACATCCTCCGTCGACAGATCGGCCTTCGTCTCCACGCACACCATGGTGCGTTCGCCTTGCAGCGGCCGCAGCAATGACCACGTTGCCTCGTCGAGATACTTCTCCGGACTTCCGCAGATGAGAATCACGTCCGCTTCTCGCAACGCCTCCACGACCTTCTCGCGGTGCGCATGTTCGACGGTGTCCGAATCGGGCGTATCGATAATGACCAAGTTCTCCAGCGCGGAACCCGACACCCGGTTCCAGTCTTTCATCCCCAGCACGGCTCCAGGCGGGTGATATACCGTCGGCACGGATGTGCACGGACGAAACTCCGACGTTGCCGCGAGTTGGTCGCCCGCCAAGGCATTCAGCAGCGTCGATTTCCCTACGCCCGATCCGCCGACCAACGCGACTACAAGCAGATCGTCCAATCGCGTTTCGCGCTCGCGCAGCTCCTGCAATCGCGCCCGCAATAGCGGCGCTTCGTCGCGCAATGGCTTCCAGGGCCCGTCGTACGCGGCGATTTCCTCCAACCGCGCCAGTATCCCGCCTAAGCTGTCCGACATCGTTCGTGCCAACTCCGCAGTTCGCGCATCGGCTCTCCCTCAAGCGCGTCCAAATAGTGCTTCAATTCATCCAGACCCGGTGACAACAGGTGTGCGCGCAAGGCGCGGTACAGCGCGTCTTGCTGCTCCTTGCGCCACGGCGAAAGAAAATCGAACAGGGCATCGCCAAACTGATACTCGATTACGCGCGCCATGAATTGTTCTACCACCGGCCCCACGACAATCATCGTCTCTGCCACGCCCACACCGCCCGTGTGCAACGATATCGGCGCGGCAATCGCCGCGGGCGTCACGGCAAGAATGCCATCGAGCGCCTCAAGCACGCGCCGCTTCCCCTTGTGATCGCTCCACCATGCGTCCAGCGTCCGATAAGCGTGCCGGCGAAACTCTTCCGACACGTTCTCCGAAGACAGCGTATTCTCAATCACGTTTTGCGCCGCCGACTCCACATCCGTGTCCTCCAGCGGTGCCTCCACCAGGTGCGCGGCGGGTTCACGCAGATTCCGCGAGAAGGCTATGGACTCTGCCAGCAACTCGCGCGCAATGCGATCGATGTTCTTGGCGTGGGTCGCATGCAACTCGGCATCGGTCTGTTTTGCCGCGTTGGCTTCAAGCTGTGCGCGCTTCCGAAACGCCCCGGTGATGGTGCGCCCTACGGCACTCGCCCCTTGCACCACCAGCTTGCTTCCCGACCCGATCCAACGAAACAGCAGACCGCGTTTGCGCTGAACATACTCATGGAACATGCCGCCAACCGCCGACCCCGGAGCGGGATCGTACTTGGCCGCGGCCGCCATTGCGCGCGCGTCGAATTCGTTCATCGCGGATCGCAACACAAGCCCGACGCCCGTGGCGTGTTCGAGAAACGCGCCTGCACGTTCTGTTAAGTGAGCAACGGTGCCTTGATAGACCCGTCGTTTGATGGCCGGCACGTCCAGGGACAACAGATACGCAAGCAGCGTTTCATCGCGGTCCAACGCACGAATGGGTTGGTCGAGTTTTTCGGAAGCATTGAAGTCGTGCGGGATCGCAAAGACCGGCGTGTCGCACCCCACCAGTTCCACAAACTCCGCCAACTGCTTTCGCGCCACTTCCATGTCTCGCGCGGGGTTCGCCTTGTTCATCACCGGCACAACGACGCGGCCCGACGCGATGGCGTGCCGAAAATAGCTCACCACCCGGTCATCCTTGTACTTCTCACCCGTCAGTACGGCCACGAGCACGTCGCCCGCCGCGCGAATATTGTCTGCCACTTCCCAATGCTCGCGCTCGATCGAGTCCACGTCGGGCGTGTCGAACAGGGCAAGCCGGTCCGGCAACGACTCTTCGCGCGCGACGTAGAGCGTGTTGGCAGGTGCCTCGCGTCCAATCACGGCTTCGGCCTGCTCCAGCGGACGCGGCGCGAACTCCGGCACAAACTTTCCCTCAAGGCATTCCTTCGCCCGGCGGTCGTTCGCGGCGATGAGGGGCCGCGCTGTCGCGGCGGCGGTCGCCATCACCGGACTCACAGCCCGGCCAAGAAGCAGGTTGAAGACCGTCGACTTCCCCGTGTTTGTGCCGCCGGTGATCGCAACGATGAGACAACTCTCTTCGGCAAGGTGCGGCACCAGCTTGTATGCAAGCAGGTTCGTCCAGTCTTCGGTCCCGTCGAATACGGCCCCATACAACCGGTCGTCAGGCTTGAGGACGTTCTGAAACCGGCGCATGGCCGATTCAAAACCGGCCAGCGATTCACCCAACGGTGTTGTGGAGCTGACAGGACTCACCGGGCCCCCTCAATCAGCTTCTCCGCCGTCCGGCACAATGCATCCAGTATCGCTTGCGCGGCCCCCGGCGTGGGATTGCTCAACCGAGGCAGAAACACGGTTCGCTTTGCCGCAAGCTCGGCGCCCGGGAAGTCCCCGGACGCATAACCGGCATATCCTTCGCTTGGGCAAAGCGGCCCGCGGTTGCGAGTGAACACGTCGAATCCTTTCGCGAAAATGGGCAGCGTGTGCAGATTCACGTAGGGCGTGGCCGTCGCGTTGACGCCCACTTGTTTCAGCGCAGCGATGAAATCCGCTGTGGATACGCCGCCCATGGCTTCGGGTTCGTGGATCGCGGGGAAGCCGTAGTATCCACCGCGCTCCGCGCCTTCCGGCACATGGATGGGGCGCAGCCCGGGAATATCCTCAAGCCCGGCCTCCACATCTTCGATGTACGCCCGCCGCCGAGCGTTTAGCGCGTCGAGCTTGTCGAGCTGCACATTGGCAATGCCGACGCCCAGCGGATGCGCCCGGAATTTCATGCCCAAGCCCAGCGGTTGATGCTCTTCGTACCGGGTCGTGACCAGATCGACGCCCTCGATGCGGTTGACCTGCCCCAGCAGACAGGCCCGCTCGAATAGGTCGGTGTCGTCGGTCGTCATCACGCCGCCTTCGCCCGCACTGACGGATTTCGACCCCTGCAGGCTCCAGCATCCCGCATCGCCGATGGCCCCACACATGCGCCCCTTATACTTGGCCCCGTGCGCGTGGGAACAGTCTTCGACCACGCGGACGCCGCATTTTTTCGCAATTGCCATGATCGCGTCCATCTCGCACACGTTGCCCCACAGGTGTACGGGCACGATGCACGCCGTCTTATCGGAAATCTTGCGCTCCAAATCGGTGGGGTCCATCAGCAGGGTCTCGGGGTCGATATCGCAGAACACGGGCCTGGCCCCCAGCAGCACCGCCGGTGCAATCGTGCAGATCCACGTGTTCACGGGGCAGATGACCTCATCCCCCGGACCGACGCCCAACCCGAAGTACGCGCTGTACAACGCGGATGTTCCGTTCATCACGGTGATGGAGTAGCGCGTGCCAATCCATTGCCGCCATCGCGCCTCGAACGCCCGCACCACCGGCGTACCCCCGGACAACTCGTTACGGCGCGTCATGTCCGCGACCAGCTCAACCTCTTCGTCCGTGATCTGCTTCCAGGTGTCGAGTTCCGGCAGCGCCGCTTGGGCGGTCTGCACAAACGTTCTCATCGGACTGAACGGATCGTAATTTCCTGCGGTCATATCGTTGACTCCCCCATACCCAGAACGCGTCGATTTTGCACCACTATATCAGGGAAGTGTCCGTCCTTTCAGGCCCGCGCCTCCCGTGCGCGGCGGTGTCGTGACCCAGCCCTTGGGTTCTTAAGGTATTGAGCCTTTGGAAACACGGATAATCTATTCAGTAATCCGACCGTTTCTTGTGGTATACTCCTAGAGGAGGATGCACAGGTGTCATTCGTATTCAATCGCAGGAAAGCCACTCAAGAGGCCGCACTCTTGCTCTCCTTGGCAGAGGGCAAGAAGATGCCATACCTTAAGTTAATCAAGTTGATGTATATCGCAGACCGGGAAAGCATCAAAGAGCATGGGTTTCCCATTAGCGGAGATGCGCCGTTTGCATTGAAGGATGGGCCGATTCTCAGCGATATCACGAACTGTGTCAGAAAAGTCGCATGTCCCGACGAATGGACGGTTCATATCTCTACGAAGGACAAAGACGTAGAGTTGATTTCCGATCCGGGCGATGACCTTCTATCGCAGTATGAAGCGGCTAAATTGACGGAGGTTTTCAACCGATACAGAGATTGGGATCAATGGAAGTTGCGCGATCTAACGCATGAATTTGCCGAGTACATCAAGAACAAGCCCGGCAAACTGTCTTTGAGGCAATCCAATCCGATCCCGCTTTCCGATATCGTGGAAGCTGTGGGGCGAACAGCAGACCTTCGGGAAATTGAACGGAATCGCGACGAGGATAAGTACTTCGCGTCGCTTTCGCGCGGTTAGCCAACCTCCGAATGACGCAACCCACTGTTATTGATGCGGGGTTCGCGTACTGGAGTAAGCCATACCCCAGAGTTGCCGCTCATTTATGCGTCGTCGTATCCGACCCCTTCCAAGACCCGGATAGACTCCTCATCGTGAATTTCAGCCACTGGGAATCGAATAAGGAACAGTGCTGCGTTGTCGAACGCGCGGATTATTGCGAGCTGGAGCAAAGATCATGCATTTCCTATCGGCACGCAATGATAGACTCAGCCGTCAATCTTCTTCATGATGCATCCGAAGGGAAGATAAGACCGGTGACGCCAGTTCCCACACATGTCCTAAGGCGGATACGAGAAGGTGCATTCGTTTCAATCCATTTGCCGAATGGATACCGCAATCTTCTTAAGAATCAAGGACTTTTCTGACGTATCACGGCACAATGCCCGTTGGTATTCTTGCACAATGACGCGTGTTTGGTGTAGGACTGCACGTACACCAATTTCGCGCCCAACGAACCAGAGGGGGATCGAGTCACATCATGAAACAGATAATCGCGCTTTTCGCGGTATTCGCCGCCATTTCGGCTGGCGCTCAAGAATTCCAAGACATCACGCCTGGTGCTGACCTTGCCGGCTGGAAAGTCATCAGCGGCGACTGGTCTGTCAAGGACGGAGTCCTTACCGGCCGCGCCAAACCCGGCGAAGAGGCCATTATCATTGGCGACCGCGAATACGCCGATGCGGAACTGGAGCTGGACGTCCAGGCGGAGGCGCCATTCCTCGCAAGTGTCTATCTTCGAGGCCACGCGCTGCCCAAGCTGCCGCTTCCGGAAGGTGCCGCTATCGCCGCCGCACCCCGCGATATTCAGGGCTGCGGGGCTTCCGTGCAGCATGCCGAAGGGTCCACAACTACCTCGATTAGTGGTTTCTCGACGGCATTCAAACCGGAACCCGGATCATGGGCCACGCTGGGCATCTCGGCACAAGAGAGCAAAGTGACGGTGACGTTGGCACATAAAGGCAGCCGAGGAGTCAGCGGCCCGACGACCCCGTATGTCAAAGGCCACGTTGCCTTCGTGGTCCGTGAACGTCAGGATGGACAACCCTCCGAAATGAAGTTTCGCAACGTCAAAGTAAAGGACCTTGGCCGTCTCGGAACGTGGCGTCCGCTGTTCAATGGCAAGGACCTCGATGGCTGGGTCGAATGGGGCCAGGAGAAGTGGTCCGTCGAGGACGGTGTCATCTGGGGCCGCAGCGGCGAGAAGAAATCCGAAGGTTACCTCGCGACGAAGGATACCTGGAAAGACTTCCACGTACGCGGCACGTTCAAGATGGCAGGCGAGGGCAACTTTGGCTTGTTCTATCACTCGACCATCAAGTACGACGAGAAGCAATACCCCGTGATCTCCGGCGTGCAGGGCGAAGTGGCCCCCGCCGACCCCAACCAAGGCAATGCCAGCCCCAGCGGGTGGATCTACGAGAGCTACAAGCGCGGCTGGCTCGTCGAGCCCGACATGAAGAGCCCGGCGGCGTTCGCGTTAAAGCCTACCGATTGGAATGAAATCGAGATCAAGTCCGAGGGCAGCCATATTCAAACATGGATCAATGGCATTCCCGTCGTCGACTGGACCGATCCCGCACCCAACCTCACGGAGGGCGCCTTCGCGCTTCAGCTTCACACAGGCGGTGTGGACGGAATCGCGTGGAAAGACCTGTATGTGAAGGAGTAGGCTTTTTATCTCGCGCCCAGATCCGATACATACGAGCGATTACGAGGAAGAGAAAAGAATGAAGAGTGAGCAGTCCGGCCCCGAAGTGTTTCAGATAAAGATCACCCTGGATGACATCAAGCCGCCTATTTGGAGACGCGTGCTGCTGCCGGGAAATGCATCGCTCGCCGATCTCCATTTCCTTATTCAGGACGCCATGGGCTGGGAAAACGGGCATCTCCATGAATTCGAGATCGCCAAGAAGTCGTATGGCCCCATGAATGACGAACTCGATACCGAGTGGCTGGACGAATCGGAATACACCCTGAACGATGTCTTTGAAGGTACCAAGGCTTCGGCAAAGTACACGTACGATTTCGGCGACTCGTGGGTACACACTGTCAATGTGGAAAAGCGCGTCCCCTATGACGATGAACTGGAATACCCCATGTGCGTTGCTGGCGAACGGGCCTGCCCGCCTGAAGACTGCGGCGGTGTCTGCGGCTATTTGAATTTAGTGGAAGCCTTGGCCAATCCCGAGTCGCAAGAGAACCAGGACACCCTGGAGTATTTTGGCGATTGGGACCCAGAGTACTTCGACGTCGACGAAGCAAATGAAGCGATTCATGGCGATCTCGACGACGAGTTCGATGACGACGAGATCCCGGAAGAAATGTCGAGCTTCACGGAGGAAACGGCGTTTCGTCTCTTGTACTACATCCGGGAAGATGCGAAGAAGAATCTGAAAGGCGAGGAACTGGAGGCGGTTCTGGCGCAGTTCGAAACCATGTCCATCGACCTGCTGACCGCGCGCGCCGCCGACGTTATGGCAAAACGTCCCGCCGAAATGGCACAGATGCTGGGTACGGCCGCGTTTGCCACGGAAGATCCCGACGAAGCCGCCAATCTGGCGCAGGATGCGCTGAACATCGATCCCGAAAACAGCGACGCCCTCCTCGTCATGGCCTCAATGGAAGAAGACGTCAACGTGCGAATTCCCAAGCTGCGCGAGGCGTTTGCGCTCGCGGAGCGACGACTCGGGACGACGCCGTACGCGACAGACAAGGACGATGAACTGGCTGGTATCTTTGTGCTGCCATATTTGCGCGCCTCGGTCATCCTGCTGGTGAGTCTCCTGGAAGTGGGCGACACCGAGGGCGCGTCACAATGCATCGACCACGCCCTGCAAAACGACCCCAAGGATCTCCAGCACACGCGTGTGAAGCTTCTGCAATCGTGTCTGATCGCCCGTGAACTGGATCTGGCGCGCAAAGTGCTCTCTTCGTACTTGCCAGACGACCAACGCGAATACGATGAACTGCTCTGGGGGCGTATTCTGGAGCGGTATCTCGCCGGAGACATCGGCGGCGCGCGCGATACGCTTAAGCTGGCCCGCGAGCGCAATCCATTCGCCGAGTTGTATTACACGGACGACGATGCGCCGGACCCCGAAACGCCCGAAGACGAGGAACTCGATTTTGAGGCGGACCGTTTCCATGCAAGTATCGGATATGCGTGGGAGTCGCATCCGCTGGCGCTGGCGTGGCTGCGCGCGGAGTGCGCCCGGAAATGATGCCGAAGCCGTTCAGAATCCTCTCCTCACAGGGTTTCCGCCATCATGACTGATCCCTATTCCGAGTTGATCCCGTTGGCAACCGAACTCGTACGGCGCGCGGCCCATCCACGCAAAGGGACCATTGCGCTTTCGCCGGAGGTCAAGGCCCTCCTCGAATCCATCGGGCAACCCGAGCCGGTCGAAGACGATCTATGGGTCTCGGAGGAGCAATCCGTCGAAACCCGGCCACAGGTCGGATTGATCCCCGGCTCGACGCCCGTCATCGATCCGTCGACGATTACGACACTGGAAGAACTGGCGGCGGTGGTCAGTCAATGCACGAAATGCGGACTGTGCGCGGGCCGCAAGCAGGCGGTCTTCAGCGATGGCAATCCGAATGCCGAATTGGTGTTTGTCGGCGAAGCACCCGGCGCGGAAGAAGACCGGCGCGGTATCCCCTTCGTCGGAGCGGCAGGTCAACTGCTCACCGACATCATCGTCAAGGGTATGAAGATACGCCGCGAGGACGTGTATATCTGCAACGTGATCAAGTGCCGTCCGCCCGACAACCGCGATCCCCTTCCCGACGAAAAGGAGAAGTGCGAACCCTACCTGATTCGGCAACTGGAGTTGTTGCGGCCGAAAGCCATTTGCGCCCTGGGCCGGCACGCCGCGCAAACCTTGCTCAAGACCGAAGACTCCACCGGCAAGCTCCGCGGAAAGTGGCATCTGTATCACGGCATCCCTCTGCGCGTGACATATCACCCCGCGTATCTCTTGCGCAACCCCGCCGACAAACGCAAGACGTGGGACGACATCCAGGAAGTCATGAAGCTGCTAAAAGGCGAGGTCGAACCTCCACGGCCCACCGCCCCCGCCTCGCGCCCCGAACCCGTCGAAGACCGCGCGCCGCAAGAAACCGGCGAACTTTGGTAAACTGGGGCCATGCGTGCCCCAAACGCGACATATCCTCCCGTTCGATGGTACAACTCGCTGATCGTGCGCGTGATCGCGCTCTGCGTGATTCTGGTCCTATGCTTGTTCGGTTCCGTCTCGTTGGTAACGGTCCATTACATCCATCAGGTCATCTCCGATATGGAGGCCCAGACGCTCGCGATGGCAGGCGATGTGAAGTTGTGGATGAACGAGAACCCCGAGCAAAGTCCCGATCCCGAGAAACTGAAAGGCCCGCTCCAAAAGTACGGGGACGTGACTGTCGACATAAAACAGGTCGATGACAACACGCAAATGAAGAATGTTGTCTCTCAGTTCGTGGAGGGGGGCTACTTGGTCACGGCCTACCAGATCGACTACCCGGGCGGGAAGCCGGTGATAATCACGGCCCAGTTTCACATCACTCCGCAGACGGAAATTGTCCGCGCATTCAAGAACCGATACATACTCGCCTTCACTACCGGCTTTCTGGTAACCATCGTGCTGATGGTTGTGTTCATCGCGCGCACGCTACGCCCGCTGCGCGAATTGTCCGACTCGTGCGCCCAAATCAGTGAAGGCAACTTCGTTCCCGTCGAAGCCAAGAACGTCTCCGGCGAGATCCGCAATCTCGAACTGACGTTTAACCGCATGGTCTCGGCATTGCAGGAAAAAGAAGTGGTCGAGGCCAACCTGCGGCAAGCACAGCGTCTCTCGGCGCTGGGATCGCTTGCGGCCGGCATCGCGCACGATGTGCGCAATCCGCTCAACGCCATCAAGCTCCTTTCCAGCCACGTATTGGACACGCTGAACGGCGACCCGGACAGCGCCCCTGCCGTCAAACACGTCCAGACCATTCGCAGCGAAGTCGACAGGCTCGACGAAATCGTCGGCGGGTTTCTGGCCCTCGCGAAGGAGCGCGAGTTGCAGCCCGAAGAGATTCGCATCGACGCGTTGCTGGAGGATTGCCTGCGCTTGGTGCGCCAGGATGCGGAAGCCCGCGGCGTCCGCTTAAGTTCCGAATTGCGCGCGGGCGACACTCGTCTGCAGGTCGATCCGAAACAATGCACGCGCGCGGTACTCAACGTTTTGATTAACGCACTCGAAGTGTGCCCGCGTGACGGGCGCGTTCGATTGTTCTCGCGCGTCACGGAAACGCATTGCCAAATCGAAATCCGCGACGACGGCCCCGGTCTTACGAAAGAAGTCGCCGAACGCGTATTCGACCCGTATTACACAACGAAGCCGACCGGAACCGGGCTGGGGCTGTCCATTACGCGCGGCATCATTGAGGAACATGGGGGGTCTATCGAGCTTTCGTGTACGCCCGGGCAAGGGTGCCAGGCGTTGATATCGCTCCCGCTTCAGTCGCACACTCCCCTAACGGTACCAAAGGCAACCTAATTATGAAGTCCCGCATTCTTATCGCAGAAGACGACGAGACCCAACGCCACATTCTCGTGGACATCCTCACGGTGTCCGGTTACGCCGTGATGGGCGTCGCATCGGCCAAGGAGGCCTTGGCATCGCTTCGCGACGAAACCTACAACGTGCTCCTGACGGATCTGCGCATGCCGGAAATGGACGGCGTCGAATTGCTCCGCCAGGCGAAACGGATTCGTCCCGACATCGACGTGGTCGTGATGACGGCGTATGCCACCGTGAAGACCGCCGTCACCGCGATGAAGGAAGGCGCAAGCGACTACCTGGCCAAACCCTTCGACAAGGATGAACTGCTTGTCGTCATCGAACGCACGCTGGAGCGCAGCAATTTGCGCCGCGAAAACACGCAACTGCGTGAACTCGTCGCAGGCGCCGCATCAATGGGCAACATTATCGGCGAAAGTCCCGCGATGCAGCGCGTCTTCAATGTGGTGCATCGCGTGGTCCCGTTGAATACGACGGTCTTGATACTCGGGGAGTCGGGCACGGGCAAGGAACTTGTCGCGCGCCACATCCACTTCGCCGGGCCGCGTAAATCGAAGCCCTTTGCCGTAGTCAATTGCGCCGCCATTCCCGATACCTTGGTGGAGAGCGAATTGTTTGGCCACGAAAAGGGTGCATTCACGGGCGCCGATACAAGCCGCCAGGGCAAGTTCGAAACGGCCAACGGCGGCACGCTCTTTCTGGACGAAATCGGCGACATGCGTCTCGAGAGCCAGGCAAAACTGCTGCGCGTCCTCCAAGACGGCGTCGTGGAGCGCGTCGGTTCCAGCACACAGCGCAAGGTGGATGTGCGCGTCATCGCCGCGACAAATCGCGATCTTAAGAAGCACGTGGAATCCGGCGATTTCCGCGAAGACCTCTATTTCCGCCTCGACGTCATGACCGTGCCGCTTCCTCCCTTGCGCGACCGCATGCAGGATCTGCCGCTGTTGATCCGCCATTTCCGCGAGAAGATCGGGGCGCGCATCGGGAAAACCTGCCCTTCGGTCGGACCTGACGCGCTGGACGCTATGCGCCGCTACCGGTGGCCGGGGAACATTCGCGAATTGGAGAATACGCTGGAGCAGGTTTTTATCCTGTGCGACCGTGACACCGTGCACGTGGACGATCTGCCGGAAAAACTGCGGCACCGCCAGCCCGAGACGGGAGCCTTCGTGCTTCCCGCGGGCGGCATCATCCTCGAGGATCTGGAGCAGGATTTCATTCGACAAGCCCTTGCCCGTTCGGGCGGATCGATCAAAGATGCCGCGGAACTGTTGGGGCTTTCGTACAAGACACTGCAATATCGCCTAAAGAAACACGAGATTGATCGCAAAGCTGAAGTCGAGGAGTAAGGTTCATGCATCGATTCATCGTCGTGGCGGCAATGCTCGGCCTGCTCGCCGCAAGCGGTTGCGCAACACGCAAAGACGATTCCGCTCAGCCCGCCGCGGATATCCACCAGGCCGCTCTCTATGTAAGCGGAAAGGGCGGCTACGCAAGCTATCGCATCCCCGCGTTGGTGGTGACAAAGCAGGGAACGCTGCTCGCCTTTTGCGAAGGCCGGGTTAAAGGCAGCAGCGACAACGGCAACATCGATCTCGTGTTGAAGCGCAGTACCGACGGCGGAAACACGTGGCTTCCGATGCAGGTCTTGGTCAACGACCAGACAAACGCCTGCCAAAATCCCGCTCCCGTGGTCGACCAAAGAACGGGCGACATCATTCTGCCGTTCACAAAGAAGGACGGCGCCACCAGCGAAGACGCTATCTTGCGCAAGGAAGGTCCCCCGATTAGCGTGTGGGTCATGCGGAGCCAGGACGACGGCGCGACGTGGTCGACCCCTGTCGAGATTACGAGCCAAGTCAGCAAACCGGAGTTTCTTTGGTATGCAACGGGGCCAGGGCATTCGATTCAACTGCGCGACGGCACGCTGCTCGTCCCCTGCGACAATCGCGTCGGGCCAGAAGTTGATCACATGTTTTCACATGCCATCTTGAGCAAGGACGGCGGACACACATGGCAACTGGGCGGCATCGCGGGCCCGAAAGTCAACGAGTGCATCGCTGTCGAACTCGCGGATGGCCGAGTCTGTCTCAACATGCGCAGTTACTTTGGAGATAACCGGCGCCGCGTTTCGTTCAGCAATGACGGCGGGCTTTCATGGACTCCCGTACAAGTGGCTCCGGCCTTGGTGGAACCGGTTTGCCAAGCCAGCATACTTCGCGTCCAACTCAAACAGGGCGGTTCTAAAGATGCCCTCATCTTCTCCAATCCCGCGAGCACAAAGCGGGAACGAATGACCGTGCGTCTCAGCTACGACTCGGGCATGACGTGGCCGATCGCATGGGTCCTGCACGGCGGCCCGGCGGCCTACTCGGATTTGGCCTCGTTGAAAGACGGTTCCATCGCTTGTTTCTACGAGTGCGGCGAGAAGAACCCGTACGAGACCATTACGTTTGCGCGCTTCTCGCAAAAGGGGCTTGCCTTGAGTACGGGCGCAACTCCTCCCGTGAAACTCGGAGACCAGTGAGCGCGAGAGTTCGCATCGTGACCGAGCCGCGCCCCGTGTGGGCCGATGCGCCACGGTACTGTCCGGGCGCCCCGTGGCCAACGTACCGGCATGTTCCCGGAATCAGCCCGCATCCCACGCGTCACCCCGACGGACACTCCAACCTCGCGCCGCCCCATGCGGGACTTTTGGTGCGCGACACCCTGTTGTTCGGAGTAGACCTGTACCACCAGGGATACCTCTGGGAGGCGCACGAGGCATGGGAACATCTCTGGCAACAATCGGGCAGGGATTCGCTGGAAGGCCGCCTGCTTCAAGCACTGATCAAGACGGCCGCCGCGGTACTGAAACTGCACATGGGCTCCGTGCGCGGGGCTCGCCGCCATAGCCGCGACGCCTACGAACTGTTGAATTCGCTGCTCGCCGAAACCGAAGCGTTGACTCGCGGCATCGCAAACGGAATTGACATCGCTTCCCTTGCATCCGGAATCGAGCATTGCTTTGGACCGATGTGGATCGATGAGTCCGCAAGCGCTCCGAAAAGCGACACCTATCCGCGCATCAACGTCAGGCAGGCTTGAGTAGTTTCAGGCAGCAAAGCACGCCCGCGAACCGCGTGACTCCTTCGCCAAAGCGCGTCTCTTTCGCCAACGTCTCCAACGCGTGGGACGACATAAACGGCTCCTCGAAACCGTGCAGCCAGAATAAGAGGACCTTCAGGCGTCCGAATTGCTTTGCGGCTTCAGTCATCGCTGCTTTTGGCGTGTTCGTTACCACGTCATAGATCAGGGCCGTTCCACCCGGCTTCAGCACGCGGTAAATCTCGTTCAACCCACCCTCGGCGTCAGTCCAGTGATGCAGCGATCCCGTGCTGACTACGAGATCGAAAGAGGATTCCGGAAACGGGATGTTCGCCGCGCCGCCCTCGCGCACCTCGATATGATTGGCCAATCCCGCTGCGCCGATGTTCTCGTGCGCCTGATGCACCATAGCCGGAGATATGTCTATCCCTACCAATTCCAGGTCGCGAGACTGCGCGCGGATCGCCAGCAACAACCAGCCGGGTCCCGTGCCGACGTCGAGCACACGTCCTTCCTGGATGTGCGCGGCGATGTCCTGAGCAACGAAGACATAGTGCTGTTGGAACACCGACGAACGGCTCACGGCGTTGTAGAGCAGCGTTGCCGGCCACGGAATTCCCTCAGGATGGATGCGCTTCAGCATGCGTCGAACCGGCGAGAGGAGAGGCATACTTCTTTTCCCTCCGTAGACCGTGCGGCACGGCCGTGGTTGCCCATTGACGAAACGGGCGACACGTGCAAGTGTATCAGGAAAGCTGGACTGGCCGCCCGTTGCCAACCTGGAGGGTCCCGAACATGGTTCCCTTGAGCGAGAAGACCCTTGATCGTTTGAGCCGCGTGTTTGTGCCCGCCCTTCGCGAACAGGCCGCGCGTTTACTTGAAACGGAATGCGCGGAGAATCTGCCCTTCACGCAAGACACCGATCCTGTGAAATCGGAACGTCTCCGGTTTGCGGTGATGAAGCTCTCCGAGGGGCGGCTCGATACGCTGAAGAAGTGGATTGACGAAGCCAAGATCGACTGGCGGGATGTCCTGATGGCGGCGGGCTTTGGATACGACGTCACGGAACACGAACGCTGGAACCCGTGATTGCGTTATGGCTTCTTCGTCTGCAGATCAGTCAGTCCTTCGAGACCTTCGATGAACTGCTTTGTCATCGGGAAAGGTCCGGGATACGGCATCCACGTCATCTGACGATCCAAGTACACGACCCAGCCGCCGCGCGGCTCCTTTTCGGTAGGACGTTCGATCAGCACCGGGATTCGCGGAACGGCGCCGCTTAAAGGCAAGCCAGCCGCGGCCAGTATCCCCGGCAGATTGAAGTGAAGCATCCGAAGCGAATCCGATCCCAGGGTTCCGCGCCCTTTCTCGACGCTCAAATCGGCTGTAAAGTCACCGCCCGATTCTATCTGCCGCCGGTACGCCTCGATCAGACTCAGGCCCTCCGCATCATTGGTGACGCCGTAGCCGAGGTAGAAAAAACGTTTGGCATCGGCCAGGTCTTTGAGCGTATACGAGAAGTTTCCATTCAAATCGCCGAACAACGCCGCGGCACCGGGATTCTCTTGGTTACCCTTCAATACAGGCCCCAGCGCATAGCCCTTGCGGACCTTCGACTCATCGAACAGGAGCACTCCGGGCCGGGGATCCAACGGTGGTAGCGCACCGTTATGCGTGTTGGCATACTCCCACCAAACCAGCGCCACGTTCAGTACGGTCCGCCCATCCTCCACGCGCGCTTCCATCGCCCGGCCCTGCTGCCGAACCGGCTCGAACAGCGCCAGCACCGCGGCAACGGCAATGAGGATCAGTGCGCGCCGTTTCCACGCGCTGGAGCTTCGAATCGAGTCTTCGCCGGTACTCACAGTCTCACCACAATGTTGCGCTTTTCGAGAAATCGCGCCATGTACGTTATGGCAACCACCGGCACTACACCGACGACCAGCAGCGCTGCGTAGGGATGCGTTTCGATAGCCGTATCGGCGACAGCCTCCAGGTATCTGTCTATCACCTCGGCTGTGACGATGAACACCAGAAGCAGGTTCTTTCCGATCGCCCGCAGCGCAGGCACCACAATGCCCAAGGTCCCCATCGCATACGACGCCATCACCAGATACCCTGTCAACCCGACCGATAACAGCGCCAAGGCCGTCGTGACATCGTGATGTTCGCTGGACTGAATCCATTCCACGCAATACGAGGCGATGAAACTCCACGTCGCCACGGGGAGGATTCGTTCGCGCATGCCTTTGCCTGGGTCGCCGGAGTGCTTATGAAACCACTGGGCGAACACCGATCCCAGGATGGCGATGGCCGCGAGATTGAATGCTCCAAACGGAAACTTCGTAAGGCCGAGCATGTCGTCGATCCACGGATACCGGTCGAACCGGTACGATTCGAACAGAAACGCATGGACGCCAAACAGCGCAAAACCCAGCCATGCCCTGATATCGGCGCGGCGTACGGCATACACCGCCGCATGCGCGGCAACGCTCCCAATCGCCAAACGCGAGAACGTCCCGTCGTACAAGGCCTCGTTCCAATTCGCAAACTCACCGCTCAACAAAGGCAGTAGCGCGGCACTCACGATCGACAGCGCGTACAACCCCGCGAA
>JAIBAQ010000021.1 GCA_019695095.1 Candidatus Hydrogenedentota bacterium | reverse complement strand
GGTTTTTCTGTTCGTATCAGGAGGTCTAAGACGTGATGCGCGTTAATACAAGCAACCGATCGGTTCGCGCGGTGCGGTCCCTTCTTGTCGCGATGAGCGCGGTGTGTGCGTTGACGTTTGTGGGTTCTAGCGCCGCATATGCGCAAGCATCTTTTAAGGTATTCAAGGAATTCCCGCCCGATTCGGGACAGTACTTTCAACTGCCCGTGCTGTCAGACGAATCGGGCAATCCATATGTAACGGCTCAAGCGCCGAGATGGCTATTCTTCGAGCCGATTCCAAGTCCGGGCAAAACGATAAGTCAAGTCTTCTGGGATTTCGGTACTGACGCAGCCGCGGCGACCAACCCTACGCTCGGTACGACTTGGGCAGAAGTCTATTTTCTGAAGCCTGGCGACTACAAAGTCACAATGTCCATTGTCTATACCGATAGCAGTATCGAATCGATTACCAAAGAGGCGTACGTGAAGATCACGGAACAGCCTTCGGTGGACATCACCGTTACCGATATGATTCCGGACACAGCGTGCCTGTTGCCGCTGAACGATTGGGTACCGCTGTTTCGTGTCGCGATGAAGTCGTCCAACGAGGACGAGAACATCGGATTTCGTCTGATGCGTAGCCTTGCATGGGAAATTCGCGAGGACCAGACGGAACCGCCGGGCGGGCGGCCGTACGACGCGTTTGAGGGCCAATTAGCGCTCTCAGACCTGCTTGAGTTCAAGTGGGTGCGAGAGGGGACTCACGACGACCCCGAAGATCTGTGGGGCCGTTACACCGATGATGACACGGACACGCTGCATTACTTCGCGCCAGACGGGACGCCCCTGGACGGCAAGCCCGCGAACATTACCGTGACTTCGGATTACACGAACCATATCTTCCGATATGAATGGAATCTTTTTGGAACGCCGCCCGGCGCGGTCCCCGACTTCTGGATGTCCACGCATCAGTATACTGGTGGGACGGCGCCTGAAGATGGTTTGTATCGACCCGGTGGGGAAGCGTACATATTGCTAGTCCGCACAGCGGCCAGATGGCGGCATGCCCTGACATTGAGTTGCCGCGTCTACGGTGTCACTGCCGTGGTACGGGACACATGGCAATTTCCGCTAAAAGATGACGGAGGCCCCCTCGACAATTACGACCCTGCAGGCGACGGTGGGTACTTCAGTGAACTGATATGCGCTTCCTACGCATCATCGTTTGGTGTTTGGGACATCACGGGCGGCTACTTCAGCGACGTGACCATGGACGACTCGAATATGTGGAACTGGGTCAACCATGTCTACACGCCCATCGGCGAATACCGCCGTCCGCGTTTCGACGTAAGTGGCAGCGCGTTCGATTTTGTGGCCGGTGAATGCCTGGACCTGCGCAGGCTCATACCCACGGAACAATTCATTCCTTTGATCGGGATCAACATTCACGGACCGTCTACGGTTCGCGGGGTGGGCGCCATGACCGAGGTGAACGTAGTTCTTACGGATATCGGTGCCGATCCCAATGGCCCTCCCGGAAACGGAGGATTCAATCCGACACAGGGGCTAGAGGGTTTTACAGACACGGGCGTTAATAGTGCGCACAGCGCGTTCGGGCTGGACTATGCCTTCAACGGGCTGAGCGTCTATCACGATACGAACGGCAACGGAAAGTTCGATGTGCCAACACCTTCGTTCCCCGGTGTGACTTTCACCGACCATCCCATGTACACCGAGGGCAACAGGGTATTTGAGGATCCCGACGAAGTGAACCCTGGCTTGCCTCAATGGGAGTACATTCCGAATCCGCCGGGTGGAGGAGACCCGTGGTGGAAGATTAGGCTGCGCCTTTGGGGCGACAGAAGACGCGCGCCCGAGGAACTCCCAACGGGTTATCTTGAGCCTACTTCCGAAAGCAAGCATGAGATTGGCCAGTTCTCCGATACGAGCTCGTTCCAAAGCGACTACTTCGTTGTGGCGAGACCCGACAGCGGCTATGCCGACATTTCCGGCAACCCCGGCGATGGCATTGGATTGACCATGGGCGCGGATTTCCGCGCGTTTATCGAACCTCGCCGCTTCAACCCGAACTATCAGGATTCCAACGGGCTCGCGGGTCACGAGGACGGCGGTATCTATGCGACCCCCATGGTTCCCGAGGATTCACTGATCGGTGAGGGAGTCCTATTTGGCGCGAGCTGGCAGGACGACGCGCGTTGGTTGTCGGCGGAACCGTTCTGGCCGGAACGCACTCAGCAGTCGCGCAACACGAAGCCTGTCCGCTCGGGCGCTGAGTTCCATGACCTGGTTCTCAACTACGAGACGAACAATTTGTATGCGCGCGTGACGCAGTTGGCGTACGGCGAGTCAGATTCGGAACTGGCGACTGGTGGGGGCTTCCGCATGCTGGGGCTCGGTTCCCCGCGCGATATCTTCGGAAACGTGGATCCCGTTCTTACGAATTTTGACACGTGGCTCGATCCTTTTGGATTATCGAGCGCGCGCTTCCTCGACTATCACACCATCGGTGTTTATCGTACACGTTATTACAAGACTGTCAACGGTACGTTGGTGGACGATCAGCAGCTCGATTCGTTCCAGTATCCGTATGAAACAGTGCCTTTCTTCAGCAGCGACTGGGATCTGCCTCCCTACGGACCGCGCTCGTCGTTCTTCACGACGCCGCCCGCGCTGCCCACGCTGCCGCGGTACGTCACCTGGCCTGCGAGCTTGCTGCCGGATGAGTATCCGGAAGAGTTCAATTGGAGCCTGAACAACAGAAGGGCTCGCTACCTAAAACAGCACGTTGAAATACTGAGCCGGCCCGTGGCTATGCTTGGCGTAAATCTGTGCGGCGCCGACGATTCGGTCGTCAACCAGTTCGCGCGGATCAAGATGCAGCAGTTGACCGTAGCCTTCTGGGGCCCCAACTTCACGCCTTCGGATCTACAGACGCTCGATCCTCTGGGCATTAGCACAAGCTCTGGCGTGGCCCTTGTGGAAGACACGAATGGCGACGGCGTATTCGGCATCCAAGCCGCACCTGTTGATGAGTTGACGGTGGATTCCGTGGTCCCCTTGACCGGGCTGGCATGGAAGACCGCCGCCGAACCGATCGACTTGGACGGCGACGGAGTTGCAGACGACCTGAACGGCGATGGCGTCGTAACCTCGGCAGACAATGCCTGGGTGTTGCGGCTGCGGCCAACATCGCCTTGGCAATTGCCAGTAATCGACGCCGAAGGTGGTAACGTGGGCACGGCGACCAAGTCTCTCTCTTCAGAGACAGCCGTGAAGGCCGATAAGTCAGCCACTCAGAGCGAAGACAGTCTGCTTCGCCCGAGCGCCAGCGGAGACGGGTCCCTGGTATCCGCCGTTAATCCGACGCCTGCCGGCGATGGGTTCTGGAGCAAGAAGCCTCAGATGTACCAACTTAAGGAGGATGGGTCCGACCCGAATACGGTGACGACGAAAGCCATCGGTCCCTCGGGCAACGGCGGCGACGACCTTTTCGTTATTGTCCGTACGTCGGAAACCATCAAGCGCTTCGAGCAGTTCCGGATTCTTGTGCCGTCGACACTGCCTACGCGCACCACGGCATCCGATAAGCTGGCAGGGCTGCAACTGACACCTCAGATGCCCATCAGCACAGCCATCTACGAGAAGGCCCAGCCGGAAGAAGGTCCCGTGGCGAAGTATTGGGGCCCCGACCCCTTCGGTTTCGACATGCTCGAAGCGAATGTGGGCGTGAAGATCACAGGTCTCACGGGCACGGGCCAGACTATCGTCAAGAACAGCGCCGATACGGCCGTCCTCGGTGTCAGCATCAGCACGAACCGAGGCGATGCTGTCGGAACCGCGGCGCAAGGAGCCTTGGGCAACGGGGCATTGGGGACATTTTCTGTGCCTGGCGCCGCGTGGAGTTCCGGCGCCTTTACCGGGTACTTCCTGATAGACCGCAAGTTCGAGCAGTTCTTGATTACCGGAAACACCTCCAACACGCTGACGTTGGAAAGCGGCACGCCCCAGAACGGCCCGTACCGCATCGTAAGAGATCCAACGTTCCTTGAGCAGTTGATTGTCGAATTCTACGACGTAGGCAACGACGGAAAGTTTAATATCCTGGACGACTTGCTTCCGTTCAATAAAGATCCGAAGAAGAGCGGCGTAGCGATTTACCGCGACAACGACTACGACGGCGTGAACGGCGTGTTTGACAGCGCCGACATTCCCGTTGAGGTCGATTATGAGCCATTCTTGATCGGTCAAGCGGGTGAACCCAGCACGCAAGTCATGTTCGTGTTCTCGACGCCGGGAACGGACAACGTGCCCATGCCGCGCGTGTCGCAGACGCGGCATCGCCAATGGGTGCCCGACAGTTTCGGTTCCGGCACAAACGACCCCGCCACCGGCGACGATTTCTTCGTCGTGATACGCACCTCCGACGGGCTTGAAGCGGGCGACGACTTCAGTGTGGGTATCGTCTCGTGGGGTCCCAACACGCCCACCGAACCCGATCCCGATACGTTCCCGCCGCCTCCGGCTACGCGTGTCGGCGAGTTCGATGTGTTCAGCGAATTCCCGTGGGGAGCGCGGGCCGTCGGCCTGATCACGTTCTTCGAGGACGAGCAGTACTACAAGCAATATCCCGAAGTGGACAACAGCGGGTTTAATTGGGTGCGTTCAACGGTGAACAAGTCCGAGCAGACACGGACCGTGACCGCCGCAACGCAACAAGGGCAGGTTAACGACGTCATTATCACCGCGGTCGTGCCGAACCAGCTTCCCAAGACGATTTCCGCGGGCGGGTTGAACATCCAAATCACCGGCCAGAACTTTGGTACTGCGCCGACGGCGGCCATCGACGGCGTGAACTTGACGATTATTACTTCCAGTAGCACGTCCATCACGGCGACGATTCCGGGTGGCACGACCATGGATCCGGACGACAATTCAGTGGCTACGTTGCGCGTTACGAACACGTCAAACAGCAAGTTCGGTTTGTACGCCGCGTTTACCATCGGAGGTTCGGGAGGTACAGCGCCGTCCATCACCGGAGTCAATCCGTCTTCGGGTACCAGTTCCGTGTTCCCAGTGACCATCACGGGAAGCGGATTTATCGATCCCAAGGTGTACTTCGGCAGTACGCTGATGCCGGTTCAGTCGTATACGGCCAATCAGATTATCGTGGGATTCCCGGTGGGCGGCCTCCCGACGACGGGAGCACTCGACATAACGGTTCAAAACCAGCCTACGCTGCTGTCGACCACGCTGACCGACGGATTCACGTACGTGAATTCTCCGGGCGGCGGCGGTGGTGGATTCCAGGGCGGTGGTGGTTTGCCGGGCGGCGGTTGCTTTATCGCCACGGCTGCCTTCGGTACGCCGTTCAGCGAACATCTGGACGCGTTCCGGTGGTTCCGCGACGCCGTGTTGCTGAAATCGTCTGCCGGCACGGCCTTGGTTGACGCGTACTACACGGCCAGCCCGGCTATCGCCGACACGGTCGCGCAGTCGCCATTCTTGGCCTGGTTAGTCCGTCTGGTTCTGACTCCCGTTGCGTGGGCGATTGAGATGCCTTCGCTGCTATTGATGTTGACCCTTGGGTTTGTAATTGGCCGAGCCGTTCGGCGCAAGTTGCGCCGGGCGGCTTGCGCCTCCTGACCCATCCTTGTCATGATGGGACGATTCAGTTACGGCATGCGTGCGGCCTGGACCAAAAGCGAGAGAGAGGAAATGCGTACAGTGAGCAGCAACCCCCAGAGATTCTTTCGCCTGGCATTTTGCGTGATGGCGGCGATGATGCTGACGTCCCACGCATTCGCTTTCTATCCCTACGGCTTTTTTGACACTCTCAATGGAGGCGCTCTAACGTTCATCAAGTGGCCGCTCGACGTGCTTGACGTGAACGGCGACGGAGACGTGAGCGGCGACGACGAAGGCGTCGAGCTCAACTTCGAAACGGGCAACGGAGAAGACGGTTTCAGTTCCAGTGAAGTGGACAAAGTTTTTGCCGGATTCGAAGAGTGGGAGCAGGTTTCAACGGCCTACATGGCATTCTTTCGAGGACAGGATATTGTCGATCCTGTCGAGCTAACTGCCGACCTTACCCAGATCGATGCCTTTAATGTGGTGGTGTTTGAATCCACTCAAGACGCCGAAGATAACGGCAGTATAGTTGGCGGATCGATGGTCGCTACCCTGGTGACGAATACGTTTGAAGCGACGACCATAGTCATCGGGAATTCCACCGTCAACTATGATGCCGGCGAGATGATTGATGTCGACACAGTGGTTGCTCAAAAGGCCAGAGACACGGAAGCAACGAGCTTGGGTCCCATCATAAAGGGAGTTGGAGTTTTTGCCGGCGGAGAAGTGGCTGGCCTGAGATGGAGTCCTCTCAACAATTTTGACCCAACCGATTCTGCCCAGGCAGGCGTCAATATTGAAGACCGGGTCGTGGCGTTGCGGAATTTTGACGGATCGATTGGTTTACGCGGTGTGACGCCAACCATGTACAACGATTTCATGTACTACAAGGAAGAAAGCGGAGCTTTTACCGATTCACATCAAGACTTGGCACCCGATGATATTGCCGGAATCACCTTCATGTATCCACGCACCGACGTGGATATCTTCTTCAACTTAGACCAGCGCGTACGGACCCAAACACGTCAGAATCTACCGTCGCAACCGATTGCCGGCGCCTGGATTCGGGCGTGGTGCGATGCGGACAACAATTCGGGCACATCACGCGTCCCGTTTGTTGACACGTTCACCGGGTACTATGAGAACGCCGTGAATACCGATTTCCGAGGTCACTTCAGGCTGAAGGGTCTATTCAAGCAGTTGGAGACGATAAGCCAAACCACGTTCCAGCCCACATACACCATCTCTTCCAGTGAGTTTCTTCCGGATATCTTTGGCGGTGATGAGCGCGGGGTCTATGATGAGATTCATCGCGGTGCAGGGTTTGGTTTTGATTCGCAGTTTCCTGCGGAAGTCTTTCGTGAAGGTGAGAACGGCAATATATTCGGCCTAACAAATGTCAACCAGGGGACGCCTCTTCGGTATGACTTGAATGCCCGAAAGATCGTGAGTAATACGACCGGCAAGACGTTGGATGTCTTGTTGGCTTCCGGAAGGCCGATGTTCGGAGACGAAAATCAGACCTGCCCGCTCAACGTAGTGGTTTCGGGAATCAACGTCATTGAAGCGCCGAAAATGCTACGCGAATTCCGCGACCAGGTCCTGCTATCCAATGCGGTTGGCGCCGCCGTCATGGATGCGTACTACCGGGTTGCGCCGACGCTGGCGCAGTTCCTAACGCGCCACGATACGATATTGGCCCTGACAAGAATGCTAATGAAAGGGCTTGAGTGGGTAGTCGTACACGCAGAATGGCTCAGTGTTGCCATGGCGGGACTTTTGGCATCGATGGTTGCACGAGGACGCAGATTGCGCCGTTCCGCTGCGGTCCTTCCCCTGTTGCTGTTTGCCCTTGCACCCTTGGCGAACGCACAACTCGTACCGTACGAGGATGTCTCCGACATCGTAGCGGCTTCAGACAACATAGTTGAAGGTACGGTCGAGTCGACAAATACGTTTGCAACCGACGACGGTCTCCAGATATACACGGATGTAATCGTAAAGGTGACGGATACAGCCAAGGGAAAACTCAATAAGAACGGTTCGATTCACTTACGTCTTCCTACGGGCAGAGTTGGTGCAATTGGCCGCTCATCGCAGGAACTGCCCGAGTTCAAGCAAGGTGAAGACGTATTCCTGTTTCTTAAGGATGATCGCGTCTACGACAACGTGTGTATTGGCGGAAAGGTCGGCAAGTTCGCCGTGAAAACCGACGCCGAAACCGGCGAGAAGTACGTGACTCCCACAGTTCTTCCCGCGTACAACCGCCTTGTCAAAGAATCGGCCAAAATGGAAAAGCACGGCCTGAAACTAAAGACCGTCGGCGCGGACGGTAAGACCAAAGACGCCTCTTCCCCGCAGGATGGCCGCCTTTTAGTAGATCTGGAGAACTTCAAGTCGTATATCCGTACAGTCGATAAAGAGCAGAAGAAGCAAGAATAGAAGCTATCTTCCTCAACACACGCATCATCAAGTCCCCGGAGGTGACCGCTTCCGGGGATTCTCGTTAAACGCTGGTTGCATCCGAGTATTGGGCCTGGCACGCGCTTTAAGGCAGGGAACAACCGACGACAGGGTGGGTTCAACCTCAGAGACCAAACTCTACCGTATATGGTATGTAAGCCCAGTTGTGCAGCCGCAACCTGTGGGCGCCGTCACGGCCCAGTTGAGAAGAAATCCTAGGATCTCCCTGCACCTGGACGGTTGCCGCAGGTCTAGCGGGAACGTGGGAGAGAGCATTCTGCGCCGACGCAGCATGTTCACGCGTGCGACGTTGAGACTATGCCAATCACGACCACGCTCTGGTACGAGACGGCTTCGCGCACGCTCGTGAAAACACCAATTGGAAGCCTCAGCGTGGTCAAAAGCCAGAACGTTTCATCGCGAAAATTGCAGACGTTGCTTTACTTCGATTTCGAGGCTCAGGTAGACTCTTTTCTCAGCTACGGACTCGGTTCCAGGTCATTTCTGTGAGTGTCGTCAAACCGGCTAGCGTCAACCATGCCGCCTTGGGGGGCGTTAGTCAATTAGGTCGGAACGTGTTGGAATCGCACAACTTGAGCCCGCGTTGCAGACACCAAGGTGTCGACAGGGGAATATGTGAGATCCGACTCGCAGGTTGGCCAAAGCAGAGACGAAAGACTCTCTTCAGTGACCGGATCAAGCCAATGGTGTCATATCATAATATCCAACCGCGCGGCTTCGCGATGTCGCGAAAGCTGTTGCATAGCTTCGGTTGTTGGTAGGGGCCAGTGATGGTCAAAGGTTTGCTCATACGGCAACTCTTCATGGCAGTCGACCTGTCATTGGCGTTGCTTGTTGCATTTGTGATCTACATGGTCAGCGCGAAGATGCTCGACACGAGCGCTATCGCGAAAACTCCCGTTGAAAGCGCTCCTGCGGCGACGACACCGCTCGAGTTCCGGCGTGTTGCGGAACGTACCACCTACGACGCGATCGTAAACGGTGGTCTATTCGGGGCTGCGGGGAGTACGGGAAAGCCTGCGGACGCAGAGCTACCCGCCAACAATGTGGTCGTTCCAACTTCGGCCTCGCTCAAGCTATACGGAACGGCCGCCTCCACACCTACCGACCCGCTCGGAACCGCCGTGATCGAAAACGCAGCCGCCAAAACGTTGGTCAAAGTACAGACCTACTATCTGGGACAAGCCGTGACCGACGAACTTACGCTGCTCGAAGTTCACCCGAGGAGGGTCATTCTGCTGAATAAGGCAAAGAATCAGCGAGAAGAACTTGCGATGGCAGATACCTTCATGACAGCGCAAACCTTGCCGAACACAGGAAAGCCCGGTCTTCCCGCCGGAGGGGCCGCGGCGATGGCTCCCGCGCATCCCGTGATTCAACGCCAAGAAGTCGCCAAAGTGCTTTCGACTTCTTACCAGGATTTGGCGTCGCAGTTGAATCCACGCTTTCAGACGGACGACCAGGGCAACGTCCTCGGGATCACCTCCGACAGCATGAGCAGCATACCGTTGCTTGAGCAAGCGGGTCTCAGAGACGGCGATGTTGTCGAGAGCGTCAATGGCACGAAGATACGAAGCGAACAAGACCTTGCGGAAATATTCAACAAGTACTCGAATTCGAAAACCATTCGTCTGGGCATAGTACGCGGTGGAGCGGCTCAAATGCTTACCGTCGGATTGGAGTAGCGGAAACCACAATGGAATCAACAACTATGCGGATGGGGAATCAGGCCAAGACCGTGGCAAACTGGGTAACGGCGGCCATGCTTACAGCAGGACTCCTGTGCTTCAACGGACAGGCCAGCGCCCAATCGGAGGAGCCCCAGCGACTTCCTCGGCGAGACCGTGTCCAGTTGGTGCAGGTGCAGCCCGAGGATGGGGCGGCACACGCGGCAGATGCCGAGCAGCCGCCCGCCGATCCGCAGCAAGACGGCGCAGCCAACCTTGACCAAGGCGCTGTCGATCCCAACGCGATTGAGCAAGGCGCTACCGCCCATGAGGCGGAAACCGTCGAGTCCGAACCTCCCGCGGAGACGCCGCCGCCCGCGCCGCCTGCACCTCCAGCAGGTGGAGCCCCGCAGGTGCGCGCTCCTCGTCGTGGACTGCCGGTTCCTTCAGCCCGCGGTCCGCAGGGTGCGCCTCCTCCGAGCATGGCTTCTCAGCCGCTCGCTCCCGGCGAACTCCCTGTGAACGAATCCCGTCCCAAGAACGGCGGCGTGCCCACGGAACCCGTCAAATTCGACTTCGACAACGCCGACTTGAGCAACGTCATTCAGTCATTGGGGCCGATGACGGGCAAGAACTTCGACATCGATCCCACTGTGGCTACGCAGAAGGTCACCATCATCACACATACGCCCATTCCACCGGACATGGTGTATGAAGTGCTTGAATCCGTCCTGGCCACCCGTGGCCTTCAGATGGTGCCATCCGCGGGCGGCAACCTGATACGCATACGGCCCGTCGGTGAAGATCCGGAGCAGTCGCCGCTCAAAACGGGCGCGGATCAATCCGTTGAAGGCTACGATTCGTACTCGACGCACATCATCAAGGTGGAACATGCGGACGCCGCAGAATTGGCGACGGTTCTGAAGGTGTTGGGTTCGAAGCAGGCACAAGTCGATGCCTACGGCAAGACCAACACCCTTATTCTCTATGACAACGCCGCGGGCATCCGGAAGATGCTCGAATTCCTTAAGGAAGTCGATATCCCTGGCTACGACGAGGTCGTCGAGTTCTTCACCTTGGAATTCACCCGCGCTGAAGTAATCGCGCAACAGATTCAACAGGTGCTCATGGGCGACCAAGGGGGAGGAGTCGCCGGCGCGCCTGGTGCGCAAAACCCAGTCATCCGCCAGCCCGCAGCGGCAATTCAGCGTCCCCCAACGCGTGGCGCTGTGCCAGGGCAACGTCAACAGACTATCGTTGGCTCAGAGCCCCTCACGTTGCGCATTGTGCCCGATGAACGCTTGAACGCGCTCGTAGTCGTGGCTTCACAGCCCTTGATGGTGCAAGTCCGCGATCTGATTGATCGCCTTGACTCGCCGACGCCCAGCGAGTCCAACACCATGCACGTTCGTCAGCTACTTCACGCCGACGCCGAAGACGTCGAGGCGGCCCTGGCTCCGCTCACCGGAAACACGCCGCGCCAAAGCAGCAGAAGTACCTCCTCCGGCCAGCAAGGCGGCGGGGGCGGCGGCGCCATACCCATGCAGGCGCCTTCCGGTGGCGGTGTTGGCGCAGGCGGCTTGGGCGACATTCAACCCTTTGAGAAGCGGGTCACGATAACGCGCTATGACCAAACCAACTCGTTGCTTATCATCGCTTCGCCGCAAGACTACAAAGTCATCGACTCCCTGATTGCGCAGCTCGATTTGCCCTCTCGCCAGGTGCACGTCGAGGCCATCATCATGGAAGTCGGAATCACGGACCGCTACCAATTGGCGGTAGAAAGCGCCGGCCTTACCGCCAACGACTACTTCGCACTGAACAACGTCGTCAACCTTGCGAACGTGCTTACGCAGGGGCCGTTGTCCCTGACCGGTTCGTCCGATTCGAGCCTGTTCAACTTCGGTCTCATCGACGGCACTACAACCATCCGCACGACGGATAGCGCGGGAGTAACCACGGAACAGGTGGTTCCGAACGTGCCGTTGCTTATGACAGCGCTCGAATCGCTCACGGCGCTTGATGTGCTTTCGCGTCCGAGCCTGACCACGGTCGACAACCAGGAAGCGAAGATCACCGTTGGTCAAAAGGTGCCATTTATTCGCGGGTCCCAGCAGTCACTGGGCGGTAACATTGGCGGCGTGGGTAGCGTATACAACAGCGTAGACCGCGAAGAGGTCGGTATTAAGCTCACGGTAACGCCTCAAATCAGCGAAGGCGACTACGTCAACATGAAGCTGGAGGTGGAAGTCTCCTCCACGATTGCCAGCGATGTGGGCCTGGACCCGAACCTTGTAGGTCCAACGCTATCGCTGTCCAATGTGAAAAACGAAGTGGTCATTAAAGACAGCTCCACGGGAATTGTGGGCGGTTTGATCAGCGAAACCACAGACCGCAACCGGAGGCAGACGCCCATGCTGGGCGACGTGCCCGGTTTGGGATGGCTGTTCCGGCGCAAAGACGATGCGCGCCGCAAGCGCAATCTCGTGGTCCTGGTAACGCCGCACATTGTGAAAGACGGTATCGATTACGACCGCTTTACCGAATCCCAGATGGATGAAATGCACAAGGCCAATCTGGACGTGTTTTTCGATAAGGGATTGATCAAGAAGATCGACCGCAAGCGATACATGCGCAATGAATACCGGCCCACGGATGCCGTTGTTCAAGAACTGAAGAGCAAAGACGGCTTTGAGCGCGGCGACGCGCCCAGCAAGTAGAGGTATCGACGTGCCTGCTACGCAACGAGCGCTATTGCTCGGCGAGATCCTGTTGGAATTGGGTCATGTCCATCAGGAGCAAGTTGCCGAGGCGCTCGAACTGCAGAAGATCCGGCCCAAACGTATCGGCGAAATCCTCATGGATCTCGGGTACGTGGAGGAGGACCACGTTCTCGAAGCGCTCAGCCGGCAATTTGCCATTCCCTTCGAGCGCGATATCAAGGGTCAGCTCGATAGTTCGCTCTCGACCAAGGCCCCCATCAACTTCATTCGTGAATACCGCATGGTGCCCTTCCGAAAGAACGGCACGGCTTTCTACGTCGCACTGAACGACCCCGTGAACCTGTTGCCGCTCGACGATCTGCGGCTGCTACTAGGCGGCCCCGTGCTTCCCGTGTTGTGCCGCGACGAAGAGATCCAAGCGGTAATTGACGGCTACTTCGATCAGCAGGGCGAGAATGCGCGCGACATGATCGATACCATCGTCCTATCGGGAAACGAAGACGAAGGCGAGGTCGCGACGTTGGATGCGCTCGATTCCGAACGCGACCTGCTCGATCTGGCCAACGAAGCGCCCGTCATCAAGCTCATCAATCTGTTGATTTCCGGCGCCGTGAAAGAACGCGCTTCGGATATCCACGTAGAGCCATTTGAACGCGACGTGCGCGTCAGGTACCGCATCGACGGTGTGCTCTACGAGAAGCTAACGGTGCCCAAGTCGCAGCAGGCGGCCATTACATCGCGCATCAAGATCATGGCGAATCTCAACATCGCCGAACACCGCCTCCCGCAAGACGGACGCATCAAGATTCGTCTGAGCGGCAAAGAAATCGATATCCGTGTGTCCGTGATCCCCGTTGCCTACGGCGAACGCGTTGTGATGCGTATCCTGGAAAAGGGAAACTTCCTGTTCAGTCTCGAACAACTCGGTATGGATCCGCACGACTACGGCCTGTTCGACAAGTTGATTCAAAGTTCGCACGGTATCCTGCTTGTCACGGGACCCACCGGTTCCGGAAAGTCCACCACGCTGTACGCAGCCATTCAGCGCGTGAATTCTTCCGACAAGAACATCATCACCGTCGAAGACCCTATTGAATATCAGATGGCCGGTATTGGTCAGATTCAAGTACGTCCGAAGATTGGCCTGACCTTTGCCGCCGGACTGCGCAGCATCCTGCGCCAAGACCCTGACGTCATACTTATCGGAGAAATCCGCGACCTCGAAACGGCCGACATGGCGATTCAGGCTTCGTTGACAGGTCACTTGGTGTTCTCCACGCTGCACACGAACGACAGCGCCGGCGCCGTCACGCGTCTTGTGAACATGGGCATCGAACCGTTCCTGGTCAGTTCGTCCACCATTGCGATCATGGCGCAGCGCCTGGTGCGCAATATCTGCAAACACTGCAAAGAGCCGTACGAACCCGAACTGGAGAGCCTCCTTGAGCTCGGCATCCCGCGCGATACCGCAAAGGGCCGCGTGGCCTACCGGGGTAAGGGCTGCGAGAAGTGCCAAGGCCGCGGCTACTACGGACGAACGGGAATCTTTGAACTCCTGGTGATGACACCGCAAATCCAAGACCTCACCGTGCGCGGAGCCGACTCGAACGTCATCAAGCGCGAAGCCAAAAAGGAAGGCATGCGCACGCTTCGCGAAGACGGCGCGGCCAAGGTTTTCCAGGGTGTGTCAACCATCGAGGAGGTCTTGCGCGTTACGCGTGATGACATCCTTCTCGAGGTGACGGACTAGTCTCATGGCTGTTTTCGAATACCAAGCTCTGGCAAAGACCGGCAAGACGGTGCGTGGAACCATCGACGCGGACACGCCTGCCGCCGCGCGCCGCAAATTGCGCGAACAGGAACTGCATCCGACACGCATCGAGGCCACGTTCGAGAAGAGCGCGACGGGCCGCGAAGAGCGCGGCGCGGGGTTGTCCCGCATCAGCCAACGCGATCTCGCGCTGATGACCCGCCAACTTGCCGTGCTGCTCAAGGCGGGCATGCCGCTGGTCGAAGCGCTCACGGCGCTCATCGCGCAAACCAGCAGCCCGCGCCTGCGCAAGATCATTTTCGACGTTCGCGACCGCGTCAACGAAGGCGTTTCGCTTGCCGACGCGATGGCGTCGCATCAGAAGGTGTTCTCGGAGCTTTTCGTGAACATGATTCGCGCCGGCGAATCGAGCGGCGCGCTCGAAAGCGTGCTGGCGCGCTTGGCCGACATTACCGAGCGCAACGTCCGCATGAAGCACAAGATAACATCCATGCTCGCGTATCCCGTGCTGATGGCCTTCGTCGGTTTTGGCGTCGTGACCTTTCTAATGGCCTTCATTGTCCCCAAGATTGTTCAAATCTTTGAGAAACAGGATCGGGAACTACCCACCATCACCAAAGTGATGATGGGCACCTGTTACTTCATCAAGGACTGGTGGATACTGATTATTGCCGCCGCGATCGGCTCGTACGTGCTCTGGCGCATGTGGGTATCGCGCCCGGATGGCCGTCTCAAATGGGACAAGCTGAAACTTCGCTTGCCTCTGCTTGGTCCGCTCTACGTGAAGATGACCAGCGCGCGCTTCGCGCGCACGCTGGGCACAATGCTGCAAAGCGGGCTTACCATGATGACCGCGCTCGATGTCGTGAAGACGGTCGTGCAGAATCGCGTCATCGAGGGACTGATGGACGACGTCAAAAGCAGCGTCCGCCGGGGCCGCGATCTCGCCACGCCACTGCAAGAGACGGGTTACTTCCCGCCCATGTTGATTCACATGATCGAACTGGGCCAGCGAAGCGGCGAGTTGGAGAGCATGTTGACGCAGGTCGCGGATACCTACGACGAAGACATCGAACTGACGGTCAACGGCATCGTCAGCCTGTTAGAACCGATGATGATATTGGTGATGGGCGCCTTGGTAGGAACTTTGGTCATGTCCATCCTGTTGCCTATTTTCGAAATGAGTTCGGGCGTTTAGTGGCGGCCCGGCAAAGGAGATGAAATCATGAACGGCGCGACAAACACCTCCGCAAAGCGGCTCACGAACCGGGAAGGATTCACGCTCATCGAATTGATGGTCGTAATCGTGATCCTTGGTTTGCTCATGGCTGTAGTGGTTCCGCGCATGATCGGCGCCACGGACGATGCCAAGGTGCGAGCGGCCCAAACTCAGATTCACTCGTTTCGCACCGCGCTCGACATGTTTAAACTCAAGTTCGGACGCTATCCCGGTACCAGCGAAGGACTGCAAGCGCTCGTGAGCAACGAAAAGCAGAACTTCTTGAATGAAGACAACGTGCCAAGCGATCCGTGGGGCAATCCGTATCAATACACGTGCCCAGGGACAAAAGGGCACGATTTCGAAGTTGTCTCATTTGGAGCTGATGGCGCACCAGGCGGCACCGAATACAACACGGACATCGAAAGCTGGAACCTTCAGGCGCAAAAGTAGCTTGCGAAGCGCGGGCCGATTCGACGTCATGGAACACGAAGTCGCGTCGAGACCTGGGCTTCACACTTATCGAACTGGTGATTGTCTGCGGCATCATTGCCATGGCGATTGCTATCGCGATGCCGCGCCTGTCGGTGGCGCTCGCCTTTGGCCAACTTGATTCGGCTGCCCGACATGTCGCGGGCTATGGGCGCTCTGTCACCGCCTACACCGCGCTTGAACAGGAAAGTGCGACTGTCGTTGTCGATCTGCAGACCCAGCAATACTTCACACTTCGTTGGCTCGAAGAAACCAACAAGCTTTTCGACGACTCGGGCCAGGAGAATGCAGAACAGGCTCTGCCCGCGGATCCCACTGTTGAGGATTTGCTCGCGCTCGCCACAGAAAACGGCGACGCCATGTCCGACTACGCGCTTCAGGTGAAGGCGCAGTTCGACCGGTCGTTCATGCGCTCGTTGGAGGCGCGCGCGCGCACGGTCAATCGCAACTCCATCCTTTCCGACGTGGGCCCCTTGTTCGACAAAGAATTCAAGCTGGACGAAGACGAAGAAGACGACCGGGAAGAAGTGGTCACTTCGCTGCTTCAACGCACGGTGTTGCCGAACGACGTCGTTATCGAATCGGTTCGGGTGGGAACGGTGGACTACACGCAAGGCCAAGTCGAGATCGAAGTGACTCCCGCCGGGCTCAACGAGTTTGTCGTCTTTACGCTTCGCGACGCGTCCGGCGAATACGTCACCGTCACGTGGGACCCCATTACTGGAAACTCCCACCTGCGGCGCGGCAAGGAGCAGCCGGTATGAGCAAGACGCGAACCTTCAATCTCAAACGACTCCACACAATTCGCGCGTGCGGTTCCGCGGGCTTTACCCTCGTAGAGGTCATGATTGCGCTTGCCGTGCTCGGAACAGCCATTTTCGTGCTGTTGGAGGCGCACTACGGTTCGTTGCGCGCGCAGGATACGCTTCGCGAAGAAGTTCAGATGCGCAACCTCATGTCAGAGGCCATCGGTTACGCCGAATTGTCCGTGGCTACCGCCAAGCTCTCCGACAGCCAGGAATTTGGGCGCCGTTATCCCGGCTTCTCCTACTCGTTCGAAGCGCAGCTCGTGGGCGAAAGCTTCCCCGGATTGTACGATGTCATGGTGCGCGTGGAAGGTCCGAAGGAAACGCGAGAACGCCAGATCTTTGTGATGACCAGGGATTCACAGACGCTCCTGGAAGGTCTCCAGGCGCAGGGCGCGCTGACGGAAGAGCAAATGCAGCAGCTTATGCAACAGGGCGGCGGAGGAAAGCTCCCCGGCGGCATGACGCAAGAGCAACTGCAAGAGTTGATACGCCAGAACGGCGGCAACATGCCGAATCTGGGCCAAATCCCGGCAAACATTCGCCGCCAGATGCAATCTGGCAACTTCAAATTGCCAGGAGCGCAAGAATGAAGACTCGCGGCTTCACCCTGATAGAAGTGCTTATCGCGACGTCAATACTTGTGATCGTCGTGGCCGCGATTTATGCCAGTTTCTCCGGCGTCACGACAACGATGGCCGCTACCCGCGTGAGTGCCGAAGAAATGCGTTTGCGCCAATTCCTCGAACGCAGCCTTCGCACCAATCTTTCCGCGCTGCACACCGATCGCGATCAACGCGACCCGTTGTTCCGTCTTGTGGGAATGGACCAGGAGAGTCCCGATGGCCCCGCCGACTCCCTGCGTTTTGTTTCCATGGCGCCGCTGGTCGGAGGAACCGGGTTGCCCGGCGACCTCAAGGAAGTGCGCTACGATGTGCTCGGCGCAGACACCAGCGCCATGAACGCCAATGTGCTCAACACGCTGGATATGGCACAGCGCAAACTTCAAGCCGTTGAAACACCGTTGGTCGCGAGCAATGTCGTTGAACTTGACGATGAAACCGGGGGAATCGTTACCGAAGATTCCCTGATCGAGCGCGAGGACGTCTCCAATCCGCTTGAGAAGGCTCCCTCCTGGTCGGTTCCGATTCGTACACTGGACATCTCATACTACGATGGAGTCGATTGGCAACCCGAGTGGGACTCGTCCGCGCTGGGCATGATGCCCTGGTGTATTCGCGTTCGGATCAATTTTGCGCGAACCGAAGCGCAACTCGCCGAGGAAGCCGAACAACGTTTCAGTATCGTCGACGAACCGGATTTTGAAGTGGTCGTTCCGCTACCCATCGGATTGGGTCGGACCGCGGACGGAGGAAGCATCAGCTCGTTCGAAGAGATGTCGGAGCTCGACGAGCAAGGCATACCGAAACCCGGCGATCCCAACTATGACCCTGGTCGCGATTACGGCGTAGGCGACCCTGTGACACAGCGAGACATGGAGCGTGCCCGCAGGGGAGTTGGGGACAGTAAGCAATGACCGCGCACACCCGAAGCAGAAAAGGACAAGAGGGGATTGCCCTCCTGATCGTGTTGCTTTTTGTGGCGATATTGATGGCCCTGGTCATTGAGTTCACCTACGAGACGCAGGTCGAGACATCCCAGGTCTCGGCAAACGTGAATGACTTCGACGCGCTGATAGCCGCGAAATCCGGTGTCGCATCGGGCATGTCCCTCCTCATCCAGGATCTCATCCTGGGAGTGACCGGGCAGCAAAACGACACGAAGAAAGACAGCGGCAGCGAGTCGGAGCGCCAGGGCGCCGAATTGTACGACAGCCTGGACGAGGTGTGGGCGTTGGGCACTCCGTTTCAGAAGATCAACAACGGCGTGATGCAATGCTCCATCGAAGACGAATTCGGCAAGCTGAATCTCAACGCGCTTTTCAACTCGCGCGCGCAGGAACCACGCGAAGACGTTGTAGAGATTCTGCGGCGTTTGATTGAAGCGCGCCAAGGCGACCCCAGCGTTGTCGATGCGATCATCGATTGGCTGGACGAAGACGACGATCCCCAGCCGATGGGAGCCGAATCGGACTACTATCAGCAGATGCCCGTACCCTACCGCGCGAAGAACGGCCCCATGAGTTCGGTTGAAGAACTGTTGCTGGTCCGCGGCATCACTCCTGAACTCTTCTTCGGCAACGGCACCGTTGACCAGTTGCCGCTGACGGAGCTGCTGACGGTCTATGGGCACCGAAGCGGGCGCGTCAATGCCAATACCGCGCAGCACGAGCTCTTGGTGGCCGTCGGCGAGGCCATCGGACAACCCGGTATCGCGGACATCATTCTCGAAGAACGCGAGACGGCGCCCTTCATGTCCATGTCCGATCTCGAGACGCGCGGCATTCAACAACCCCGCGAGGAAGAAGGCCAAGTGCAGTTTCGTCCCTTTGTAATCGCCAGTAGCGCATTTCGTATACAAGGAAACGGGATGTCGGGCCGCAGCAAGGTCCGCATCGAAGCATTTGTTCGCAGAGACACTCAGGGCGGTCCCGATGGGTTTCGTATTCTGGATTGGAGAGAAGTCCGGTGAAGTTGTCAGCAAAAATCGGGTGTGTTGAGCTTGACGCCGACGGCGTTCGAGTCGTCGTGGTCAAGACCGGTGGGGCGCGCCCCACGGTGTTGGAGGCGCACTCCGCGCGCGCCGTCTACGCGGACGAGTCGCAGCGTACGGAGGCCGTTGCGCAGGCGCTGCGTGAAGCCGTTGGCGCAATCAAATCGAAGCCGTCTCTGTTTGTGCTCTGCGAAAGCTGCCAGAGCGCCGTGGCGCGCACCATCACAGTTCCCTTCCGCGGGCATACCCGCGTCGCCGCCGCGGTGCCATTTGAGTTGGAACCCTTTCTCGCATTTCCCATCGATGAACTTATCGTCGATTTCGGGGCAATCCGCGAAGTAGACGGCAAGACCGAGGTGCTCGCGGTAGGCGTGCGCCGGGCCATGCTGGAAGAGCATGTCGCCATTGCCGATGCCGCCGGCGTCGAGATTGAAAGCATCAACCTCGATGTCGCCGGTCTATCGACAATGTGGCTTTCCTCGCGCAAGAGCAATTCCGGTTTGCATGCACAAGTGCACTTGCTCGGTACAGGCGCAATCTTCAGCGTGACGTACAACAAAGCGCTGGCCTACTTTCGCCAATTGACGTTCACGCCCGAGCGATTTCAGGAAGACCCCGGCGCGGCGGCCCGCGAAGTCCAGAACTGTATCCGTGCGTTCCTTGCGAATTGGAAGAGTGAATCGCCTCTGGAAGACCTGACCGTGACTGGTATTTCGCCGGATCCGGCTGACCGCGACGCCTTCTGTTCTGTAGTGCAGACGCCCGTTGTTTTCGAAGACTTGGGTGAGTCAATCAAGGGCGCGAATTGCCTTCCGGAAAGTAATGTCGATGCCTGGCTGCCCTGTATTGGCGTGTCCGTCTCCGCGGCAGGCGGTGGTGTTGCGTTCGAATTCCGCAAGGACGAACTCGCAGCTCCCGGGGGCAGGCGCGGACTCATACTACACGCAGTCTTTTCCGCCGTCCTGGTGCTGCTGGTCGTCGCTGGCTATGTCGGTTACTGCGTGGTTGACTACCGCAAGAACATGGCCGAAGTTAAGCAGATTGGCGATCAGATTTGGGATCTGTACGCGAAGTCGTTCCCCAATTCCGAAAGTGTCAAGAGCGGCCGTGCTGCAAACGATCTCGGAGGCATACAGACGGCGGAACTATTCCGCAGCGAGTATGAAGAGACTTCCAAGGCAGGATCGCAAATCTCCGCGGACATGCTATCCAGACCGCCGTTGCTGGACATTCTGAAAGAACTGAGCGAGAAACTTCCGCAAGACAAGGTGCTTGTAACCGAAGTCAAGATTAGACCGTCAACCGGGCAGAAGCGAATGGTCTCGGTGTCGTGCGAGTTGCTGGACACTCAGGCATTCACACAGATCTTCGAGGGTCTAAAACAGTCTGCCATTCTGCACGTCGAAGACGAGCCGGTTCGTTCACAGAAATTGGGAAAGACCCTATTCACTTTCACCGCGAGCTTGTGACGAGGAAATTCATGCCAAAGCTTCAACAACGAGAAAAAGTCTTCCTGGGAGTAGGCGCGATGGCCTTGCTGTTCATCGTGCTGTTTCTGGTTAGCCAGGGTCCCTTGGAAAAGTACCGGAGATCCGCCACTCAGCTCAGCGCCGCGAAGCTCCGCCTGCAAGAGGCCCAACTCTGGAGCGCGGAAATCGAGACCGCGCGGCAACAAGTCGATTCGGTCAAGAAGATGATCGTGCAGCAAGGCGGATTCGACTTGTGGTCGCATATCGACGGCGTTGTGAAGGCGTTGTCCCTTGGGTCGCGCGCCGATATCGCCAGCAAACTCGGTGCCGCCTCGCCAACCGATAGCAAGGTGTCAGCCGTGGAACTGCGCCTAAACGGCGTCAATAGGCAGGAGCTCGTGGAAGTCCTGTATCGCATCTACGCCAACGACTACCTCATCATTCTCGACAAGGTCGACTTCATCCGTCCGGCGAAGGACTCCAGAGGGCTTGATTGCAGCATGACCTTCGTCTCGCCCCGAGTGTAAGGCGGACCAGTCACTCCCCGAGCGCAACGTGGCGCTTTTGCGTCAGTCCGCCGTTCCCAGGGAACTCAGGAAGCGGATATACGTTTCGATACCGCGGTAGAACGTCGGTAGGTGTTGACGCTCGTTTGGCCCGTGAATGCCATCGTCCGGCAGCGCAAAACCCAGCATAACGGAGTCCGCCCCGAGCTTTTGCTGCAACAGACTCACGACGGGCACGCTGCCGCCTTCGCGTTTGAAGATGGGCTCTTTGCCAAACACTGTAACCAGCGCTGCAACAGCCTTCTGCATCCACGGCGAACGACGATCCATGATCGCACCCTTGCCGTGCGTCAATTCACGCACTTCCCATCGGACGGTCGGCGGTGCGTTCCGCTTGAGGTACTCGCACAACTGCGCATGAACCTCCGCACCATCCTGGTCCGCGACCAGACGCGTGGAAATCTTCGCCATGGCCTTCGCGGGCAACACGGTCTTCGAGCCTTCGCCCGTAAACCCGCTCAGAATGCCGTTGACCTCAAGTGTCGGCCGCGCGCCCACCCGTTCGATCGTGGTGTAGCCTTTCTCGCCCCACAAAGCCGGCGCTCCCGTCATCGCTTTCCATTCTTCGTCGGAATGCGGCAACTTCGCCAACGCCTCGCGTTCCTCAATGTCCAACGCGCGCACTTTGTCGTAAAACCCGGGAAGCGTCACGCGGCCTTCCGCGTCGTGCATCCCCGCAATGAGTTCGCACAACGCTTGCGCGGGATTGTGCACGGAGCCTCCGAACAAACCCGAATGCAGATCCTTCGACGGCCCGAACACCTCCACTTCGAAGTATGCGAGACCTCGAAGCGAATACGTAATTGCGGGAACATCCGGCTTGTGAATACCCGCGTCGCAATTGAGCACGAAATCGCACCGCAGCTTGTCGATATAGGTATCAACCACCCAACCCAGATTGGGCGATCCGATTTCCTCTTCGCCCTCAATGAGGTACTTGATCGTGCACGGGGCCGAGCCATGTTTGAGCAGCGCTTCCATCGCCTTGATCTGCGCGAAGATCTGTCCCTTCATGTCGGATGCGCCACGCGCAAACAAGTAGTCGCCGCGAACCGTTGGCTCAAACGGCGGAGACACCCACTCGTGAACAGGATCGACCGGTTGCACATCGTAGTGCCCGTAGACGAGTGCGGTTGGCGAGCCCTTCGGCCCGGGAATCTCGGCAAAGACAGCCGGGTGGCCCGCCGTGGGAAGAATCTCGACGTGCGGAATACCTACGCGCTGCAACTCTACCGCAAGCCACCGCGCCGTACGCTCCACATCGTCCTTATGCTCCGGCAGCGTCGATACACTCGGGACGCGCAGCAGCGCTTTGAATTCCTCAAGGTAACGCTCGCTGTTCGAACGCGCATAGTCGATAGCCTGATTCACGGCTTCCTCCCGTAATGCCGGCATGGCGCCGGCGAGATGCATTAGTCGATTCGCCGGGTCCGCGTGTCGGCGAGCGCCTGCTTTACACACGCCTCGTACGCCATTTGGGGCGTTACGGCACGAAGCATACCGGGGCTCTCCGCGAGCGACCCGGGCTTATCTCCCGCTATCAGCGCAATGTGCGGCATCCGAAATGGAGCATGGCGAACCGGGTCGGTTCCTCCAAACACGGCAACTACCGGCGTTCCCATCGCTGCCGCGATGTGCATCGGCCCCGTATCGCCGCCGAAGTAGAGCGATGCCCGATACGCAAGCCACGCGTAGTGCTTCAAGTCTGTTGTTTCAGGCGCAACAATGGGCCGGCGTTTGGTGTGGGCGAGCACCCGTTCGATGGAATCGAACTGGCCCGGTCCCCAGGTCAACACGACGTCGAACCGCCCGTCCGCGATGAGCATATCCGAGAGCGCGGCGAAGTGTTCGAATGGCCACTGCTTTTCCGGGCGGTCCACCGGCACATGCATTGCAATAACCCGCTTGTTGCCGTCGAATGCCCGTTCGAAAAATTCGTCCACTACCTCGCGCGCATCGTGGGGCACGTGGATCGAAACACTCGGCCACTCGCTGTTCGGCACCAAGGCCGAACACAACAACAAGTTTTCCTCGGCGCGGTTAATCGGCTGATGAGGAAGCCGCACCTTCTGATTGGTCACCAGGCTGCTGCCTTCCTGACTCCTGGGCCGGGCAAAGCCAATACGTTGCTTGGCGCCCGAGTAGCCGGTCAGCAGACCGCTCTTAAGAATGCCGTGAAAATCCAGCACGATGTCGTAGCGCGACCGGCGTATGGTGCGGCAGAAAGTATAGAATTCCCGGACGGCCTTTCCAGTGGCGGATGGCCGGTCGAAAACAACCAGCGCATCCAACGCGGGATGTCCCTCCAGCACCGAAACGGCTTTCCGTTCAACGGCCCAATCGATTTGGGCATACGGGAAGGCTTGCCGGATGATTTGCAGTGCGGGCAACACGCGCACCACGTCGCCAATGGCGCTGAGCCGGACAATCAGGATGTGCGGAGCGCCTCCCATCATAGGCAGCGCTTGTCCCACCGGTTAAGGCATAAAGATGGCGGAGAGAGCGGGATTCGAACCCGCGGTACCCCGTTAAGAGTACACACGCTTTCCAAGCGTGCGCCTTCAACCACTCGGCCATCTCTCCGCGGTTGTGGATGCGTGCGGGCGCCAACGGCACCCGATCTAAGCGAATCCATGGTTAGCAGAAAACTCCTGATTTTATGCGTTGGATAAGGCTGAATTCAATGAGTTTCTTTAGGACGGCTGTGCGGGTGCGCAGATGCGAGCGAAGATTCGGATTCCGTCCATGCCTGTCCATGCTCATCCGTGCCTGTCCGTGCCTGTCCGTGTGAGTCCGTGCTGCTCCCGAGATTGCCCTGACCGCCCGGTAAATGCACCCGTCAACACGTGCGACACGCCGGAAAAGGTAAAATTGCGGGTTCAATCCGCTTGTAGGTATAATCGGTGTCCATTTGGCGGAGGCCATTTCGCCGGCAGCCCCGGCGAGGCGGTGGCTTTGCGCATCAAACGGATACAATGCCGAAGGCGTAACCCCTCCAGAACGGCAGGGGCGAACCCCACTGGAACGTGTAGGAGGCAATCTGATGAGCAGTGCTCTTGAACTGACGGCGGGCAACTTCGATTCTACGGTCGGGGCTGGCGTAACCTTGGTGGACTTCTGGGCGGAGTGGTGCGGACCGTGCCGCTTGATGGGCCCGGTGTTGGACGATCTGGCCAAGGACTACGGCGATAAGGCGAAGGTCCGCAAAGTGAACGTGGACAACGAGCCGGATCTGGCCATGAAATTCGAAGTCTCGAGCATTCCTACGCTCATCGTCTTCAAAGACGGGCAGATCTCGAAGCGTTTCGTCGGCGTGACGCAGAAGAACGATTTGAAAGCCGCGATCGACAGCGCCGTAGGTTGACGTCCTTGCAGCCGGGTGGCCCGCGCCGGACTGAGCCGGCAACGTGGAAGACATGCCAGCGAAACTAGCGATAGCAGTACTCGGTGTGGCACTTGGCGCGGCCCTCGCCCTTCTCTTGAGGCGCGACGCTCCGCGAAAAAGTACCGTCTTCTACCACGACCCCGTGACCATGGCTGTAATTGGAGGTCTGCTGGCCTTCGGGATTGCGCAGACCGTCGTGGAAAACAAAGTCGAGTGGTCTCAATCGGTTACGCAGATTGACTCCGCGGAGAAACTGGACGCATTCGTGGCTGAGGCGCAGGGGCAGCCCGTATTGGTGGATTTCTACGCAACGTGGTGTCCCCCGTGCCGGGCTATGTCACCCAACGTCAATACGATCGCCTTGGAAGGAAGTCGAGTGGCCGTCGTGGATATTGACTTGGCACCCGATTTGGCCGAGCGGCACCAGGTGGAATCGGTTCCCACCCTTCTTATCTTTCGGGAAGGAAAGGTGGTTCGGATGGAAGTGGGATATCACTCGACGGATGAATTGCGCGCGCTGCTGAAAGGTTGATGGGGGAGTAGGGGGCGCAACGTAGCGTTGAACCGGGCATCCATGCCTTCGCATGGGACCGTATGCATACTCGGGCATAGAACTAGGGTCCGTTATTAGTCAGAAAGGATTGTGTACCGCCATGACACCGAAAACCGTAGCTGTCGCCGGAGCCACCGGCCTTGTGGGGCGTCAAATGCTCCGCGTCCTTGAAGAGCGTAATTTCCCGGTAAAGTCGCTCAAGCCACTCGCGTCCGAACGCTCGAAGGGCAAGACGGTTACGTTCAAGGGCGAAGAGATTCCTGTCGAAGTACTCTCCGAAAACTCGTTCAAAGGCGTGGACGTCGCTTTGTTCAGCGCGGGCGGTGGAACCAGCAAGAAGTTTGCCCCTTGTGCCGCGAAAGACGGATGCGTGGTCGTTGACAACTCCAGCGCCTGGCGCATGGACAAGGAAGTGCCGCTGGTCGTGCCGGAAGTGAATGCCCACGATATCAAGTGGCACAAAGGCATCATCGCCAACCCCAACTGCTCAACCATCCAGATGGTCGTCGTCTTGAAACCGCTCCACGACGCCGCAAAGATCGAGCGCGTCGTAGTTTCCACCTACCAGGCCGTGTCCGGCGCGGGCATCAAAGCCCTCGATGAGTTGCACGCCCAGACACGCGCCGTGCTCGAAGGCAAAGAGCCGGCATGCTCCGTGTTCCCGCACCAAATCGCCTTCAACTGCATTCCCCAGATCCCGCAGAGCGATGCGTTCGGCGACAACGGCTACACCTCCGAAGAAATGAAGATGGTCAACGAGACCAAGAAGATCATGGGCGACGATTCGATCCGCGTCGCTGCCACCACGGTGCGCGTCCCCGTGTACACGGGACACAGCGAGTCCGTGAACATCGACACCCGCGACAAGCTGACGGTTCAGCAGGCGCGCGAACTTCTCTCGAAAGCGCCCGGCGTGATCGTGGAAGACGATCCGTCCAAGCAGCTCTACCCGTTGGCCACGCGCGCCGCGGGAAGAGGCGAGACTTTTGTCGGCCGTATCCGCGAAGACCTTTCCTACAAGAACGGCCTTCTCATGTGGATCGTGTCGGACAACCTGCTCAAGGGCGCCGCGCTAAACGCCGTGCAGATCGCCGAAGTCCTGTAAGCGCCACACAACAAACGCAAGAACGCGCGCGAGGAACGAGAAGCCTCGCGCGCGTTTTCTTTTGCAGACTAGTAATTCTTCGATCGAATAATCGAAATGAGAAGGCCCAGCCCCAACGCTGCGGCAATCATGAATCCCGCGAGCCCCAAGGTCTTTGCGCCTGCTTCCGTAGAAAGCAATAGACTCGAGCCGACCACCAACGAACCGGCAATTACGCTGAACGCGATGCGATTGCTGGCGCGATCGAGCACATTTGCGAGCGTTTCGAATCCTTCGTGGGTCATTTGAAGGCGCAGCTTGCCCGTGCGAATCATGCGTACGATGTGGCGCAGATCGGTGGGCATTTCTCGGAACATCCGCATCGCGGACGCAAGACCTTGTTGGCCCTCCAGGGCCAGGTTCTGGGGCGCAAAACGATTAAGCACCATGCGCTCGACGTACGGGCGTATCACCGGAACCATATCGGCCTCGGTGTCGAGAACGCGTGCCGTGGATTCAATCGTTGCGAGCGATTTCAGCAACAGCGAGAAACGAGGCGCCAACTGCAATTGGTGCCGCTGCAAGATTCCCGTGATCTGTTCCAACGCGCGGCCGATGTCGGCTTTTCCGAGAACGGCCTGCGCTTCAAACGCGAGGTACTGCGCAATCTCATGTTCGAGCGCCCGTTCGTCGGGCGCGTCGCCGGTAGTTGTGAATGCAAGCAGCGCCTGAACGCACCGCGCGGAGTCTTCGTTAAACACGGCGTGCAACAGGTCGGCCATCGTATGAACATCGTGCTTCTCGAGATGCCCCACCATGCCGTAGTCGAGAAAGGCGATTTGATTGTTGCACGTCACCATCACGTTGCCGGGATGCGGATCGGCGTGAAAGAGGTGATACTCGAACACCTGCTTGCACAACACGTCGCAACCGATTGCCGCTATGGTCTTCGGATCGCAGTTGCGCTCGGCATACTGACTGACATCGTCGATACGGACTCCGTCGATCCAGTCCATGGTGAGCACACGCGCGCTCGACAACGCGTCGTAAACCAGCGGCACGAACACGGTTTCCGTTGCGCCGAAGTTTTCTCGGAAACGATCGATGGTCCGCGCTTCGATGGTGAAATCCAGTTCGCGCTTAATGGACCGTTCGAACTCGCCTACCATGCCCGCGGGGTTCATCCACTTCACATCCGACACGTGTTCGCCGACCCATTCCGCGATGCCCATCAGCAGGCTGAGATCGGATTCAATGACTTTTCGCGCGCCGGGCCGCTGCACCTTGACTGCGACCGGATGCCCCTCTTTGGTGCGCGCCCGATACACTTGGCTGAGCGAAGCTGCCGCGACGGGCGTTTCCTCGAACTCCGCAAAAAGCGATGAAACCGGACCGCCGAGTTCCTTTTCGATCACGAGGCGCATGTCGGCAAAGCTCAACGCGGTCACGCGATCCTGGAGTTGGCTGAGTTCACCGGAGATTTGTGGGCCAATGATGTCGGGGCGCGTGCTGAGAATCTGTCCGAACTTTACGAAAGTGGGCCCCAACTCCATAAGCGCTTCGCGCAATCGCGCGCCAATCGTCTCGGGTGGGGCCGAGTTCGCCTCTATGAGGCGGAGACTGTGCAGGACTTTGGCAGGCAACCCCTCGTGAAGACCCAGACGCCGCACCAGGTCGGCGAAACCATGGCGAACCAAGACCTGGACCACTTCCGCCAGGCGTACGGCATTGCCCACGCGTTGTGCGAGCGTGCGATACGGCACCCTAACTTACTCCCTTGTCCCAGCCTAGTGTTGAAACTCGCCCCGATGCAGCAGAGCGAGCGAAGACGGCCTCATGCACCCACGAAGTCTACACCATGCAAACGCCCTTTCCAATGCGGCACACAGCCGACGGCATCGCCGCCAGCCTCATCAAGCGGTTCAAGAGTAACGTTCCGCTGGACACACGAGTTGCTCTGTGACACAATGGGTTGGGGCGCTTTGTGTCGACAAGCGATGCGTTCATAGCCCGCTGCCGGGGTAGCGGGTACCGGTGAGTCATGCAATCGACAGACGATTCGGCATAAACCCGTGTGGAGGTATGAGCGTCAATGGAACCGAGCGGACGAGAGGGAATCGCGGAGCACTCCGATCTGCATATTGATGCGGATGCCGTGTGCGAACAGTGCAGCACGGTTAACCCTCCCGGCACATTGCTCTGTAAAATGTGCGGCAATAACCTGCGCGATCAACGGACCAGGCGCCTCTCCAGCGAAGGTCCTGTCATTCCCATCGAGGAAAAAATCCACCCCCGGCGAGTTCTCTCCAGTCTCCTGATGGTTCTGGGCCTCTTGGTTGTTCTCTGGGTCGCCTTCAACGTGTCGTCGATCGAGTCCATGCTCACGCAAGGATTCGAAGACACAGGTTCCGAGTCGGATCCGGAGTTGCTCTGGACTTCTTCTTCGGCTATCTACGAGGAACTGGCCAAAAAGCTGGTTGAACACCCCGTTTCACCTTCGGAAACCGAGATCGCGTTAAGCCAGTACCAATTGACCAATGGATTCGATGGGCGCTATGTCCTGAAGCGCAGTGAAGAACCCTTTGCCCCGGTAATCGGCCAGGCGATTGTGGAGACCCAGGGCGATAGTGTCTATTTCGTCGCCACCGTGGGGGGGAATTACGAGTTCAGGGGTGAAGCAAAGCTCAGCAGCCCGACCCAGTTGGATGCGGAATACGTCGGCGTTAAAACCGGTGAAGAGTACATCGATGCCTATGGAATGGCTCAAGTCTCTCCTGGGCAGCTCTACTGCGGCGGATATGCCGTTGGTAGCGATACCCTGATTGAGGCCATCGCCTACCACGTTCCGGAGATGCCGGACGGGTCGCCCGTTATAACGGAACCGGCCGTCCAGTAGACCGTGAAGACCAGACGATATCGTGCCGCTGGCGGAATCGTTCTAGACTCTTCCCTGCGCGTTTTGCTTATCGAGCGGCACGTTGTTCGCGATAACCGCGAAATCCACGAGGTTCGCCTGCCAAAGGGTCATATCGACCCTGGCGAAACCGATGCTGAAGCGGCCGTCCGGGAAACCTGCGAGGAAACCGGATACTGCCAACTCGACGTGATTGCCGACCTCGGCGAGTCAGTCAGCGAATACGATTTCGAAAACGTCCACTACCACCGTAACGAGCATTACTACCTGATGCGCCTGCGGTCCGCCGAGCGAAGACCCATCCACGCTGCACCAGGGTCAGAGGAAGCACTCTTCTCGCCTCTATGGGCCGAATCCCTGCAAAGCGCCACCAGCATGCTCACGTACGAAACTGAACGCGATTTTGCCCTGCGGGCCGCAGAGTGGCTGCGAAAATCAGCTCAGCAGGCCCAGCAACAGTAGCCTGATATCCTTTTTCCCCCTCATTGACCTCCTTGGTTTCGTTAATTCCCTCCTGTTCTGACGCTGAGTCTTGAAATTCGGGGCTTGTCGTAACTTAGAAAACTGTTGCCACTCAATTTGCATCGCTCTTGGGCGTCCATTTATGAACGCGGGGGCGTATCCTGCAACGAAATTGAACAACTTCAATGAGTTACAAGGGCGAAGAATCCAAATCTTTCCGCAGGAAAACTAGAAAAACTCGCAGTCGTGCCCTTTTATAAGATTGGCATTATGCTTGCTCTGTCAATAGATGACCGCTCGAAGAAGACAAAAGCTGAACCGAGGAGAGAGGAGATCATGCGACACCGAACCACCACAACGTCCCGATTCAAAATGTGGTACCTGACGAAAATTCAGGGTAAGCGGGTGATTTACAGCCGGGTGCGGCCACGCTGCATCATGCTGGGTTCTGTGTTGTATGCGACCACTTGGGTTATTGCCAGCTCCTAGACCTACGGCGCCAGTTGCGCCAAGAACTCAATTAGCCTCCTAACGCGTCCTACTCCCCACTTGGACGCGATTGAACCCCCACCATTGCGGCGTCTGACCCGCCATCACAGACGCCGCAACTCCTTTTTGGGGTTACTCGAGCCCGAGGATTGGCAGCAATTCGGCGAGGCAGCGCACACTTGGCACTGACTCACCTTGAAACGAAGGCCCGCTTGCCATCCGGCCGGAAGGGTCGACCAGGACGCCGCGTAGACCGGCCCCCAGCGCTCCCTCAATATCGTTGACGAACGTGTCCCCTACAAAAAGCGTTCTCGCCGGGGCCGACTGCGCCAAAGACACCGCCGCCCCGAAGATGGCGGGATCGGGTTTGTGCGAACCGACCTCTTCGGAGACGACCACGAAATCCACATGAGGCCGAAGGGAATGTCGCGCGATCTTTCCGTGCTGCGTGGTGGCATAGCCATTGGTGACAATGCCCAGCCGCAAGCCCGCTTCCCTTAAGCGGGTCAGCACCGGAATCGTATCTTCAAACAACCTGGTCGCGTTCACGATACGCGCATGGGAGTCTTCCAACATGGGCTTTGCGAGACCGGAATCGGCGTCGAGCGCCCGCAACGTGTTCACGAAGGTGTAGAGACGCGCCTCATCGCCGGTGATGACGCCGTCTATCATCATGTACCACATGTCCACGGCCTTGCTCCAGAAGACCTGCCAGAAATCGTCAGCGGAAACCGGGTCCAAGTCAGTCCGGAACTGGAAGTACGTGTCGTAGGCCATGTCCTGAAACGAACGCGTATTCTCCAGGAGCGTTTCATCCAGATCGAAGAGTACGGCCTGAAACTGCGAAATATGCACGACGGTCGGAGTCTCCTTGGTACACTCCGCCAGGGGCGGAACCATTTCACGGGTCACGGGATTATACACACTTAAAACACGCCATTAACCCGGATTTCTCACGAACACACTTGAACATCTCCCGTAACCCGCGTGTCTGCGAGACGTGCGGTGAAAAAAGCGGTCCTCCAATAACAGAGTGTGTTCGCGAGTAATCCTCATGGCAAAACCTCAACGTTTTGCACGTGAGTAAATTGCGTCGGCGCCCAATCGCGCCGGTGCAAATTGCGGATTAATGCCGCCGTAACGTGCGGCCGGCAGAATGCATGCGCGTTGCAAACCCCGCCAGCTCAGGCTGCGAAAGCAATCCTGCAGCGCACGGCGCAGGGGAATGTATGCATGCAGTCAAGCGTTCATATAGGACTTTTGTAGACCAACCGCAGCCTTTCCGGGCGATAGGATACACGCATCACATGAACAAGACAGAACAGGATACCTCTAACTTTTCCATGGGAGGGTTCCCGTCTGCGGAAGCGTCCATGGGCGTATGGGTGGCTACCCGCAACGGCGATACCTTCGTGCCCGTGCCGGCCGTCGTCTATGCCGGAGACATGCTCTTCACCGCCGCGGCACGCGGCCTGCGCCGAATCATGCTTTCGTTGGTTCGCTTCATTGAGAGCAGACTTCCCGAGCCCGTAGTGCTTGAGGCAGTTCCTGTCGAAACGAACGCGCCGACGGCCGTTTCGGCGAGATCGCTCGCGACGACCAACAGCAAAGCCGCGTAGTCCGCAGTTTGCACCGGCGCGATTGAGCGCCGACGCGAATTGCTCACGAGAAATCCGGACTAGGCACTTCATTCGCCGCGATCCCCGTTTCCGTAAGAGCGAGAACAACGTCTGTTCATCACCATCGGCACAGGCCGAAGCGGACCCGCATGTCCTGTTCGCGCTCTCGGGTCGGCACGCGACCGGATCTTGCGTAAGTAACGGCAATCCGCCGCGCTGTGGCACAATGTCAGCAGGTCCTTTGCCTGTTGCGAAGAGCCGTGTCTTCAAATACAGAACATCAGGGCATATTGCAGTCCATGCGCATCTTGTTGGTCGAAGACGACGCCAAAATCGCGGCATTTGTTGTGAAAGGCCTGAAACAATCCGGGTATACGGTCGATCACGCAACCAACGGCCTGGACGGATTCCATCTGGCTACGACGGAGTCCTACGACGCGGCTGTGGTCGACATAATGCTTCCGAAGCTTGACGGCATCAGCTTGATTGAGGACTTGCGGCGGCAGGGCGTCAATGTCCCCGTGCTTATCCTCAGCGCGAAGCAATCGGTAAGTGACAGAGTCGCCGGTCTTCAATCGGGTGGCGACGATTACCTCACGAAGCCTTTTGCTTTCTCCGAGTTGTTGGCGCGCATACAGGCACTCATACGGCGGGCGCGCGCCGTGGCGGAGCCGACTGCGCTCACCTACGACGATCTGGAGATGGACTTGCTCAAGCGTGAAGTAGTGCGATCGGGTAAGCCCATCGAACTGCAGCCGCGCGAATTCTCGCTGCTCGAATACCTGATGCGAAACGCCGGCCGGGTCGTATCGAAGACCATGATTATGGAGCATGTCTGGGGGTACAACTTCGATCCGCAAACGAATGTGGTCGAAGCGCGGATGAGCCGCTTGAGGGACAAAGTCGACAAAGGATTCGGCAACGCCCTGATCCACACCGTGAGAGGGGTGGGATATGTTCTTCGGTCCCAATAGACGCGCCACGAAAAGCCTTGCCTTCAGAATGGCGTGCTGGTTTGCGGTTGTCTTCGCGATGTCTTTTGCCTCAGTCCTGGCAATCGGTTATTACGTATTGCGCGCCAGCCTCGACAGCCGCCTCGATCAGTCAATGATCAATGAAATCGGAGAATACTCGGCCCTGCTCGAATCGCGAGGCATTTCCGTGCTCACGGACGTGCTGAATGGTGAAGCCATGTCAGAGGGTACTGACCGACTGTTCTTTCGCTTGCTTGATATGCAAGGATCTGTCGTTGGTACAACCAGCATGCACGCGTGGCCCGAGTTCGAGTCCACTGGTTCTCAGATTCGCGTGCCGGCGAAAAACGAACCCGCGTTCGAGACGTTGACCACAACAGCGACCGGCCCTCAAACGCGCGTTATGACCGCGCCCCTCAACGGCGACATCATTTTCCAAATGGGCGTATCCACCGAAGCGAACGATGCCATCATGAACACGTTCCGCTGGGTCTTTCTCGGGGGAATAATCGTTATCGTGCCCTTCTCCGCGGCCGGAGCCTGGTATATGCTGCGGCGCGCGCTTCGCCGCGTGGAGCAAGTCACCTATGCCGCTACAAGCATCGAATTGGGTAACTTGAGTCAGCGCGTGCAGGTATCCGGCTACGAAGACGAAATCGCCGACCTGGCAACGGCTTTCAATCGGATGATCGAGCACAACGAGCGGCTCATCAAGAACCTGAAAGAAGTATCCGACGATATCGCGCACGATCTGCGCGGACCCATCACGAGAATCCGTGGCACCGCGGAAGTCGCCCTTGACGAAACGGATCATACCTCGGCCCAGGGTTCCGTATTGGGGAGCATTGTTGAGGACTGCGACGCCTTGTTGACGCTGATCAATACGATGCTTGAGATTTCGGAAACGGAAGCGGGACTGGCGCGTCTCACCACGTCGGAATTCAACATGGCGCACCTGGCTCACGACGTCGCCGATCTGTTTGCGCCTGCGGCGGAAGACAAGGGGATACGGCTTAACGTGCGATCAAACGGCGATGCCCTGTTTCGGGGCGACCCTCATCGCCTACGGCGCGCTGTAGCGCAACTCATCGACAATGCCGTCAAGTACACGGAAGCTGGTGGCGAAGTGAGCGTAGAGACTTCGGAAAGCGCCCTTGAGGTCCGCGTCACCGTGACCGATACCGGCGTCGGCATCGCCGAAAAACATGTGCCCGGGATCTTCTCGCGCTTTTACCGCGCCGACGAAAGCCGGTCACAACCGGGTAATGGACTAGGACTAAGCCTTGCAGAGGCGATCGTGAAAGCACATCGTGGCACCATTTCTGTAACCAGCATGCTCGGGAAGGGCAGCACTTTCACGATCGCATTGCCGAAAGCAACGGCCTGAGATTCGTCGCTTGGAGTTACTTCTGACCGGTCTTGAAACCGATGCCCGCCTTCACCATGAAATCCGGAGAATCCTCGCCAAGGCCAATCCCCGCTCCCGCCGCGACTTCCACGGAATCGTTCACCTGACGCTTCACTCCGACCTCAAGCATATTCGAGTCTTCGCCATTCTCTTCGAGCTCTTCGCGTATGAAGTCAGCGACTAACGTCGTTCGCTCATTGAGCGCATAGGAGTATCCGAGCAGGGCCGAGTACCTGAAGTCGCGCTCTTCATCGGACGCGCCACCCACGAATGTGCCGCCCAGGTTCAGATGCAATTGATGCTTGCTGTCGGGACCGCCAAGCGATTGCATCGCATAAAACATCAATTCGGTATCGATGCCTCCGTGATCCTCATCACCGTGATCGCCAGTTGGAAAGGCCAGCTTAAGCGAGAGGCCTAGGAGCGGCCACTTCTCTGTATCCGGGTTAAACGTGTGGATGAGTTTCAGTGAAGCATCGCCAACCTCGGTTCCGTCTCCTTCTTCGTACTCGACAGGCAGCGCCGCCTCCAATTTCCACCTCTCACTGAACGCATAGCCGACAGTCGCTTCAAGCTCCAACTCGGCATCCTCGTATTTTTCGTACGCGGTCTCCAGTTCGAGTTCAAGAGTCCGAGGCGTGAACGCTTCTGCCGGCTCCAGCGAAGTCGGATCAACGGCATGGGCGGGCGCACTGAACAAGAACGGTGCTAGGGCGAGAATGGTGCCTACAACTAAAGGCGCGATCGAATCCTGGAAAGATCGATTTCGGCTCATAGGTATCAACGCTCCGTGTTTTGGCTATGTATATCTGTAACGGGATCCGTTCTGATCATTGGACACGCCATTCAGCATAACAAGCACGAGTTAACCCGGAGATTACCTGTACATGACCATTTGGCAATCTTCGCTATGCGGGATAAGCGTAATTCAAGGAGCGACAGGAGTTTGCAGCTTTCCTCAAGATTGCCAAACGGTAATGTTTCGGCAAGCATCCGGTAAGCGCCTGTCTTCTACACTTCATGGAGGTACGCCGCGGGCAGGTGTGTCCACGCGGCATCGAAAGAGGTAGCTTTACATATGAACGTTTGGCTTGAACGCGCTTATCGTTTTCGCGGGGTGTTGATGGCGCCACCCTACCTATTCTGCTTGCTTGTATTTGCCGGGGAGACCGAGCACGATGCCGTGATCTGGCCGATAGGGCTTACGGTCTTCTTTATTGGCGTTGCCATTCGGGTGTGGGCGCAAGTACATCTTCACTACCGGTTACGTATTCACAAAACACTTACAACCACCGGTCCCTATTCTCTTGTGCGCAATCCGATCTACATTGCGAACACGACGATGCTGCTCGGTCTGACGGTGGTTTCCGAATTGATTTGGTTTCTGCCGCTGATGCTCGCCTGGTGCGTGCTTGTGTACCGGTTCGTGGTGCGGAGAGAAGAAGCGCACCTCACCGAGAAATACGGGGCGCCGTACGTTTCCTATCTTCAAACAACTTCTCGTTGGGTGCCCCGCTTCGGCAGCAGAGGCCTCCGCCCCGAGATGGCGCGGCGATTCCTATTGCCCAGCCTTGTGGCCGAAGCGCACTGCCTGCTTCTCGTGATTCCACTTGTCGCAAAGGAGTTCTTCGGGTAGGGCGGTGTCGATCGTGAGCTGCCAAGACATGAGCCAGGCTGGGAGCAAAAACTCAGTGACGATGGGAAGAAGAATAGCCTTACCTATTCTCATCCTTGCTTTCGCGGGATGCGGCACTGTGAAGCCGGAGAAGGACTATACGAGGGCCGGCGAACTCATCCAGCAGCGTACGGGCTCAAACGTTGTGTATAGCCCCACGATTGAGTCTGACGTTCAGCAACGCGTCGCCGCCTTGCTTGACGGCGGGTTGACGCAGGAAGAGGCCATTCGCGTGGCTCTGCTCAACAACCGCGCATTTCAGTCGATCTTTCAAGAGATCGGCGTATCGCGGGCGGATGTGGCGCAATCGGCATTGCTGTCAAATCCATCCCTTTCCCTGAGCGCCCGCTTTCCCGAAGGCGGTGGACGCAGCAACCTCAGCGTGGGCTTCGCTCAGGAAATCGCCGACTTGTGGCAGATACCTGTCCGCAAGCGCATCGCGAAAGACCAACTGGAGCAAACAGTCTTTCACGTCGTGAATGCGGCTGTAGACCTCACCGCGAGAGTCCGGCGCGCGTACTTCGACGTGTGTTCGCAAGAAGAGGCAGAACGCGTATTGGCCGGAAACCTCGATTTACTCAAGCATGCACAGCAACTCGCTAGAAACCGGTTTGAAGCGGGCGAGGCCACCATCCTCGACGTGAACCTTGTCGCCTCCAGTGTTCTCGAAGGTCAAATGCGATTGGAATCCACGCGACGAGATCGAGATGTCGCGCGAGCGGGATTTGAACGGCTGCTGGGGTTGTCATTCGAGCAGGCTGGTGTTCGACTAACAGACCCGCTCCCGCGTGTGACAGCGGACTGTCCCGATGAGGCGGCTCTGGTAAAGCGTGCTCTGGACACGCGACTGGATGTCCGGATGGCCGCCCTTGATTTGGACGCCGCGGAAGCCGAAATAAAGCATCAGCGCCGCTCTATACTCTCGAGCCTTGTTCTCGGGATTGAGGGAGAACGCCCCGAGGCACGCGCGCCCCGAAGTCTGAAACCACTGCCTCCGGTACCGCAGAAACCCGATCTCAGCGGCGTTACGGCAAGCCAAAGTATCAATGAGGCCATCACGCAGTTGGCCCAGGTTGGCCGCGGCCAAGCTCAGGCGGGCAGGCAGAATGCCAAGGACCTGGCGTTGCAGGAGCTCGACAATTGGCGTGGCCGAAAATTGGAGAAGCGCCAAACCATCGACATGATTCTAGGCCCCAGCCTTCAAGTTACGCTTCCGATCTGGGATCAGAACAAGGCGCAAATCGCCAAAGCCCGCTTCAAGTACGCGCAGAAGCAAAAAGACTACGAAGAAATGGCGCTTGGCGTCATGCAAGACGTTCGTGAGTCCGTGGCCCGGCTGCAAGCGGCTAAGAGTCTGCTCGAACTGTCCGGCCGCGACGCAATCCCTCTCGCGGAGCAGAACATCGCGACAGCCCAGCGGGCGTATGAGGCCGGTGAGGAGAATATCCTGACCTTGCTCGTGGCGCAGCAAACGCTCAACGACCACAAAGAAGCCGGTGCGCGGTTTGCTGCCGACTACGCCTCCGCGCTTGCCGATCTTGAGAAGGCAGTGGGTGGCGCGCTCGAAGACGCTGCAGCTAATTCGCCGGCGCCGGTGAAGTAGAGGCAGTACTTCGTTGAATACTGAGCAAACATCATCGGCCGCCAGTACGCCCCTTCAGAACGGACGAAGCAGCTACGTTGTACGACATGGAAGCACAATTCTGTTTGTTTCCCTTGCGCTTTGCGTCGCCGGTATCTATGCGGCGTACCGTATGCCCGCTTCTGTCTTTCCTCAGACCGATTTCCCGCGCATCGTAATTCTGGTTGACAACGGTGTGATGCCCGCGGACGAGATGATGGCAACCATCACGCGGCCCATCGAAGAGGCCATGAAAAACGCCCCTGGAACGGTCAACATCCGGTCCGCAACGGGACGCGGTTCCGCGGAGGTCAATGTCTTCTTCGACTGGAAGACAGACATGATTCAGGCGGAACTGTACGTGTTGGCCCAATTGTCGCAAATTCGAAGCTCTTTACCCGACACGGCAGAGTACACCGTGAATCGATTGACGTTCTCTTCGTTTCCAATACTGGGTTTCAGCCTAACGAGTACTACACGCAATATCACCGAGCTGTGGGAAAAGGCCGAATACGAGATTAAGCCAAGGCTACTCCGTATCAATGACGTTGCCAGCGTGAACATTGTTGGCGGTAAGAAGCCTGAGTATCACGTTGTGGTTGATCCTGCCAAACTCGACGCGCATCACCTGACACTGGCGCAGGTTTCTGACGCCATCACTCAGACCAACACATTCGTATCCGCGGGACTCCACGAAGAGAACCGCCAACTCTACCTCACCCTGGTCGATGGACGCGTCGCGAAAGCCGCGGACGTTGAGAAGCTCCCCGTGGCATGGGTCAACGGCGCGCCGGTCTTGGTGGGCGACGTGGCGATGGTCGTGCGTAGCGAGGCTCCCAAATACAATATCGTGTCGGCGGACGGCGTTGACGCGGTTCTCCTCAATGTCTATAGCCAGCCCGACGGGAACACGGTAGGCATTGCGGCCGCGCTGCACGATGAATTGCGTGCTCTGCGCAAGACCCTGCCGCCGGACATGAAGTTGGCGCTCTTCTACGACCAGTCATTGTTCGTGCGTGAAGGAAGCCGAAGTGTGTGGGAAAGTATCGGCTTTGGCCTGCTGCTGTCGGTTCTTGTGATGTATCTCTTCCTGCGAAACGCGAGAACGACATTTGTAGCGATCCTGGCAATTCCCATGTGCCTGCTGATGACGTTGACGTGCATGTACGCCTTGGGAATGACCTTCAATCTGATGACGCTCGGCGGAATCGCCGCGGCGATTGGCCTGATCATCGACGACGCCATTGTCGTGGTTGAGGCGATGCACACAAAGATGTGCGCGGGACGTGACCTGCGCGAGTCCATACATGAGGTGCTCTCAGAGGTTGGCCATGCGCTGGTGGGAAGCACGATTACTCCCGTAGTGGTCTTTCTTCCACTGGCGTTCCTCGAAGGCGTGCCGGGTGTGTTCTTCCGTGCCCTCGCCTTTACCATGGCCGCCTCTTTATTGATATCGCTTCTTCTTGCGCTCACCTTGACCCCCGCGCTCGGTATTGCTCTATTGCGGCGGCATCCCGGAGAGACGCAGGACGAATTGGAGCAAGGTGGATTCATACTGCGGCGATTGATTCGTCTTTACGAGCGCGTGGTACGCGTCTCTCTGCGCCATCCCGCGTTGGCGCTCATGTGCATGGCATTCGTGCTTCTTCTCGGGACCGTGCTCTACCAACGGCTCGACAGTGACTTTCTGCCTCACATGGACGAAGGCGCGTTCGTGTTGGACTATGTCAGTCCCGAGGGCACAAGCCTCACCGAGACCGATCGCATGATGCGGCATATCGAAGCCATCCTGCGAAAGACGCCCGAGATTGAAAGCTACTCGCGGCGCTCGGGGGCGCAATTGGGACTCGCAGCGACGGAGCCCAACATTGGCGACTTCTTGGTGAAACTAAAACCTGATCGGGAACGCGACACCGATGAAGTCGTCGACGCCGTCCGCGAGGAGGTGGAGGCTGCTGAACCTGCGCTGGAAGTCGAGTTTCCCGGCGTGTTGGCGGACCTGATCGGTGACTTGACCTGGTCTCCGGAACCGGTCGAGATTAAGATCTTTAGTTCCAATGTCGAGTCTCTTAAGACCGTCGCGCCGCAGATCGCCGAAGAGATCGAGAAGATCCCCGGCGTTGTCGACGTGAATGACGGTCTCGTCGTTGCAGGACCATCCCTGACGTTTCGTGTCCACACAGCCGATGCTCTGCGCAGCGGTTTGACGGCGGCGCAGATTGGCGATGAAGTCGAATCTGCGCTGCTCGGAAAAGAGGCATCGTACGTCCTGGAAGGCGACCGGATCGTGGGCATTCGCGTGATCATGGATGAAAAGGAACGCGAGAACGAGCGAAAGATTCAGAACGTCCCGCTGACCAGTGCAAGTGGACCGCGCGTTACACTCGGCGAAGTGTCCGACCTGGAACATGAACCTGGGCTGCTTGAAATGCACCGCGAGGATCAGCGGCAATTGATTGCCGTCTCGGCACGGTTCTCCGGCATCGACACGCGCAGCGGCATGAAGGCCATTCAGCGCGCAATTAAAGAGCATGTCAATCTGCCCGCTGATGTAAGCATTGAGTACGGCGGTTTGTACCAGCAGCAACAGGAGTCCTTTGCTAACCTCGCGCGAGTACTCGCCATGGCGATCTTCTTCGTCCTCACGGTTCTCATCTTTGAATTCCGAACGTTCGCACATCCCATCGCCATCGTGATTGGGGCTCTCCTTGCTCTTCTCGGTGTCGTCGGCGCTCTGTGGGTTACGGGGACATCGTTGAACATCGTCTCCTTTCTCGGGGCCATCATCGGATTTGGCATTGTCGCCAAGAACGGCATCCTTATGCTCGACTTCGTCGAGCAGTTGCAGCGCCGCGGATACTCGCTGGAAGAGGCCCTGGTGCAGTCGGGGCGCAGGAGACTGCGCCCCGTTCTTATGACTTCGTTAACGGCATTTCTCGGATTGTTGCCGCTTGCTTACGGAATTGGCGCAGGCGCGGACCTGCTGCGTCCTCTCGCGATCGGCGTGATCGGCGCCTTGTGTGTTTCGCTTGTGCTGTCGCTGATTGCTACACCAACGGTGTATTACGCACTGATGAAGGCGCTTCATCCAAGCAGAACCGCGAGGAATTCGACGTGAAGACATGGATTCTGGTGTGCATTGCATGCGTGGCGGCGATGACTGCGGGTTGCGGTGGCAACACGGCGATCGAAGGCGAGGGTGAGGAACGTGCACCCGTCGAAGTCTCGGCAGCTACCGTGGAAACCACAACTCTGCGTCCGTCGCTCGATCTCATGGGAGCCCTTATTGCTGCCCCCGAACGCACCGTGGAACTGTGTCCGCAAGTAGCTGGATTTGTCAGCCGTGTCTGCATTGAAGAAGGCGCAGCAGTGAAAGCGGGCGACCCCGTAGTATTGCTGGATTCGCGCATGGTTGAAGCCAACGTGAGCAAGGCTGCCGCGGCCGTCGAAGAAGCAAGGGCCAATGTTGCTTTGCTTCAGAAGGGTCCGTTGCGCGCCGAGATTGAAGCCGCGCGGCAAGATGCGCGAAATGCATTCGCTGCCGCCGAAGCCCAACGCGCCAAACTCAAAGCGCTTCAACCCCTGCACGAACACGGGGAAATTGCCGACGTTCAGTTTGAGATGGCGAAGTCCGCCGCCGATGAGGCCGACGCTGCCAGTCAGGCTGCCGCGCAACGCTTGAAGGTATCGGAGGCCGGGACGCGTCCCGAGGCCATTGAACAAGCTAAGGCCCAGCTTCAATCCGCGGAGAGTGAGCTGGCCGCGCAAAAGTTGAACCTTGAACTCAGCACCATTTCGTCTCCCATAGACGGGGTCATCACGCAGTTGCTTGTTCGTCAAGGCATGTCCCTCGACATGACTTCAAAAGTTGCCACCGTCGTGGATCTATCGTTTGTCTATGCGCGCGTTCGGGTCCCGGCGAGCAGTCTTGCGCAAGTAACGGAAGGCGCTACGGCAAAGGTCACACTTGATGGCACGTCCGGCTCGGAGTACAAAGGCGCCGTGGCGCGTGTCGGGAAAGTGGCCGATGAAAGCACCGGCGACGTCGAGACGCTTGTTCGCATCGATAACAAGGACGGCGCATTGCGTCCCGGACTTGCGTGTCGTGTGAGTATTGCGTTGCCGGAGATTCCCAATGCGCTTGTTGTTCCGACCGCAGCGGTGGCGGATCGCAATGGCGAATCCGTGGTCACACTCATCCGTGATGACAAGGCCTACCAGACTGTGGTCAAGACCGGCGCCCACGCCCCCGGAGTTGTCCAGATTGTAGCGGGTATCTCGGCGGGAGACACGGTAGCCACGGAAGGCGGCTATGCCCTTCCCGAAGAGTGCCCTGTACATATCGTAAAACCGGAAGCCGACAAGGCGCAGTAATTCTCGCACTGTTCTCCGCGCAGTCCTTTCGGGCAAAATACCTCCGCATCGCGTTAATGCGCCTGGAGGTACTTCATGAACGTCAAGATTCGACTGCCTTGGCCGGTTTGTATGTTTCTGGCCATAGCGTATTGCGCTGTAGCCGACGACGGTTCCGCCCTGTGGCAGGCGCTAACGGATGCGCCGCCATCCATACCACAATCGGAGTCCCGCCTTGCCGCGTTGAAGGCGCTGGACGACTGGATTGCTATCCCCGATTCGGAGAAGAGTCCGGAGTTGATTGCGTACTATCGCCGCTCGGTTGACCACGTGATTGACCTGCTTTCAAAAGAACGTCCAAAGCAAGGCATCCGGTATTTCCAGTTGTATTCGAGTTCCGAGATCATCCAGACGCCGTCGGTTGTCTTCGCCATCGATCTTGACCAAGGCCCCAACAAAGACTTGCACAAGACGCCGGAAGAAGAAGGCGAAACCTTCTGCATGACGGACGAACAGGTCGATAAGCTGACGAGTCTTATCGACGTCTCCTTCCACACGCATGAGCACTCCGACCATATCGACTACGAGTTGACGCGCGCGCTTATTGAGAAAGGAAAGACCGTCGTCGTGACGGAGAGCAACAAGAAGATGTGGGGGGATCAACCCTGGGCCGAAAAATTGGTAACGCTCAAGCAAACGCTGGGGACGCCGCTCGATGTCGGCAAACTGAAAGTCGACGTGCTGTGGGACCATCAATGGAACAACGCGGAGCATTCCTCCGGCACGCCATGCAACGCCTACGTGATCACGACGCCCGAGGGAATGACTGTCGCCACCAAAGGCGACATCAACTGCGCCTTGCAGTGGTACGGCTGGTTGAATGTGCTGGTTGAAGGTGGAAAGAGTATCGACCTGATGGTCGGAAGTCCCATCTACTGGCGGGGAGTCAACCTGACCAAACAAATAGACGCGCTGCTGGCGCCGGTTTGGGCGCCGGGCCACAACTGGGAGTTCGAGCATCGCTCCGCCGGCGAGGACTATGGCAACGCATCGCCCTTTACACGCTCCAACGCTTACCTGGCGTTGTCCGCGAAGAAAGGCAGCACGGTCGTGTTGTCCTGGGGCGAACACTTCGATATGCCAAAGCCACGCAAGAAGAATTCGGAACAGTAGTCCGCAATTTGCACCGGCGCGATTGAGCGCCGACGCAAATTGCTCACGTGCAAGACTTTGAGGTTGTGCCACGAGGATTTCTCTCGAACACACTCTGCTCTTGGAGAACCGCTTTGTTTCTTGGCCCCAAATCTCGCAAACTCTCTTGTTACGAGAGAGGTTCAAATGTGTTCGTGAGGAATCCGGGGTAGAACGTTACTGAATGCCATTTGCCTCGATCCGTGCCAATTCCTCATACTGATTATTGGCACGGGACCAATCGGCCACGGAGACATCCGATGCGTTTCTACACATTCGAGATTGTGATCGAGAAAGAGCCTGAGGATGAAGGGTACTTCGCGTATAGCCCAACTTTACCGGGTTGTTTCAGCAATGGTTCTACGATCGAAGAGGCCAAGCGGAACATCCGCGAAGCAGTTCAGCAACATTTGGCCACCCTGAGAACCCACGGTCAGAAGATTGAACAACAAGAACGGCTCGTTCACGTCGAAGAATTGACTGTCGGAATCCCTGAATGAGCCGGATGCCGCAGCTCACGGCGCAGGAGCTTGTCCGCTTTCTGCGCAAACAGGGTTTCGTAGAGGACCGGCAATCGGGCAGTCATCTCACGCTTTGGCACGAAGAAAAGAAGACGGCGGTCACTGTGCCCATCCATTCCCATTGCGACCTAGGCCGCGGTTTGACCGCACGCATCTTGAGGGATGCGGGATTTAGTGTTGACGATTTTCTGCGGCTGAAGTGATGACAGTTATTCCCGTCAGACTTTCTTTTCGACAGTGTATAGCCACTGCCTTTCGCGGCAAGCCCGAGGAGCATAGATTATGAAAGCCTGTGTCCTTCACGCGGTCGGCGACTTGCGCCATGAGAGCGTGCCTACGCCTCAGCCTGCCGCAGGCGAAGTGCTGCTGCGCGTCGGCGCGTGTGGCGTGTGCGGGTCGGATATCCCGCGCGTTTTTGTGAAGGGGACTTACCGTTTCCCGACGATCCCCGGCCACGAACTTGCGGGCGTTGTCGAACACGTTGGCGACGGCGTCGATACCGCGCTCGTAGGCAAAGCGGCCGCGGTCTTTCCATTGATCCCGTGCCGCGCGTGCGCGTTGTGCGAAGTGGGCGAATACGCACAATGCGCCGACTACGACTACCTGGGGTCGCGATGCGACGGCGGCTTCGCCGAATACGTCCGCGTGCCCGTGTGGAATCTCCTGCCGCTTCCGGACGGTGTGTCGAGCGAAGAGGCCGCCATGACCGAACCTGCCGCCGTGGCCGTGCATGCGCTGCGCCAAGCCGGGATCGATATTGGCGATGCCGTACTCATCATGGGCGCGGGTCCCATCGGACTCATGCTCGGCATGTGGGCGCGGGCCTGGGGCGCGGGCAAGGTGCTATTGGCCGACATCGACGAGAAGAAACTCGCGTTCGCGCGCGACATCGGATTCGACAATACCTGCAACGTCCGCGAAACCGAACTCACCGCGTGGCTGAGCGGCGTAACCAGCGACGGGGCCGATCTCGTCGTCGAGGCGTCCGGCAGTTCCGCGGCCTTCGAACAATGCATGCTCGCCGCGCGCACGTTCGGCCGCGTCGTGCTCATGGGCAATCCCGACGGCGATATGCGCCTCTCCCAGAATGCCTACTGGGCGATCCTCCGCAAGCAACTGAAAGTGTTCGGAACCTGGAATTCCAGCTACAGCAACCTGCCGCGCAACGAATGGAAACTCGCGCTCGATTTCATGGCCTCCGGAAAACTCAACCTGAAACGCCTCATCACTCACCGCGTCGGCCTCGATACCCTCTTCGACGCCATGAAACGCATGCGCGACCGCACCGAGCTTTCGAACAAAGTGCTGTATGTAAACGAAGCGGGGCGGTGAATCAACTCAGGGCGAATCACATTGGCTTCAGACTTCGGGGGAGGAGGAGGCTGCATGTCGGAAATCTGGATTGTATCGGCGATCTTGACGATCGTATTCGGTGCAGGGTGGTACTTCCTACTACGTTCAGGATACCGGCGAGTCTTGATCGGGTACACACTCCTCGCGCTGTTACTCGGTAATCTCATCTCCGGGGTGGTCGCAAACACGTCAGCACGGTACAAGGCGAACAACGACCACACGCGGGCCGTCAGCGACTTTGTGCGGGCCATAGTGTATGCGCTGGAGAAGTCCGACGTCGCCAATGTCAGCGAAGTACTCACCCAATTCCAGAATGCAGACTATGTGACGTACGAAACGGACCTGCGATTCAAAGAAGCGATTGCCAAGGCGATACATGAACTCGATACAGGGTCGAAATGACTGCAGAGTGATTAGCGCTTGATCGTGCCTCGGCGCAGAGTCATTGACTCTTTTTAGCAGGCTTCAACGTACTCCAGTCGGCTAATGTCACCCGTAGCTCGACCGGTTTACCAGTGTCGGGCGTAACCAACATCTCCTTGATTTCGCGTGCATCGCGCGCGCTGAGCCGGTACTCCCCATCGCTCAGCGTACTGAAGCGGAACTTCCCGTGCTTGTCCGTCTTGACTTCTGCTTCCACAAGGCCATGCTGTTTCAACGAGATTGCACAAACCTGAGCGCCGGGGATTGGAAGGCCGCTTGCATCTTCAATCAACGTACCTTCAAGGACCTTGCCGTGTTCTAGCCTGAGGTCAACGATTGCACCTGGCTTCACCTTGCGATACAGCGGCTGGAAGTCTGCTCTCGATCTGATCTCAAGAGAATAGCTCATGCCCCACTCTGGGTTTACGTGCTCGAATCGGAACTTTCCTTGCCCATCCGTTAACGTTGAATTCGACGAAGACATTTTGGGGTGCGCGAGTTTCAGCATTACTGTACAGCCAGCCAAGGGGGTTCCATCTGGCAGAGTCACTTGCCCCGAGATGGTTTTCCCCTCAGGTAGGGTGAGGTTCACTTCGTGTATAGGCTCGGCCTCCGTCAGCGCGATGGAATCACTGATCACTGTCGTGGCGTCTGCGCAGGCCATGACGCAATAGACTCCGCCAATCGGCAGCGGGCTAATCGAATACTCTCCATCGGCATTGTACTCGGGCTGAACATCTAATGACTGCGTATCTACACTTGGCGCTTGCTCAAGTTCTTTCAATGTTAAGTTCAGGCCTCTCGAATGGCTCCCGGATATTTTTCCATGAATCGCGCCCGCTGGCAGAGTGGGCACATTCAGCCGAAATGGTTCATCCCCCGCATCAACCACTATCTCCGAAGCTTGTTTGATCCAATACCCTGCAGTGCGGTCCATATGGTAAGCAAGCTTCGTAGGTACCGGTACCTCGGTATGAACTTCGCCAAAGAGAATAGGAAATGTCCTGATTGTATAGTGAGTGTCGCCGGGGCGGGCGATATGGTCGAGCCGAAATGTGCCTTGTGGCGCCGGATTGCCTTCGGGCACAACGAAGTGCACGACTACTTTGCGTTTGGCCTGCTCAGTCTTTAGGACTTTCGGTGCAAGCCTGAGTTCTACATTGTCCACCGGTTCTCGCAGATCGATCACGTTCCGGTCTTCTCCACCGTACAACACGATCCCACAGGGCCAGAGATTCGAGTAGAAGAATTCCGCCACACCGTCTTTGAAGACCGCGTCAAAATTACCCATTAACCCATGGGACTGATGAGCAATACGTAGGATGAACTCGTATCCAACTTCATGCGGACCATTCCACACGTCGCTGGTATCGGGAGGAGCGAATATCGTGCCGCGTACAGAAAGCGGCGGACCGACTTCGACGTCTATCGTTTCTTGCCCAGCGACGATAGGGCGATCCAAAATGATCTTGCGGCCATTTGGAGCCGCGATGCCGCACCAATAGCGCGTGCCCTCGCTTGCGGTGTCGAAGAGGATTTGCCCGCTTGGGTCCGAGACTCCCAGCCGCATTGCGTCGCGTGCTGGGTTCAGACCATTCTGAAGGTCGCATTGGTAGAAATACAGACCTTCTGACACCAAGAGCAGCAATTCTGCTCCTTCAATGGGCGCGCCGGTTACGCGATCCTTGACGATGATGCGCGCAGGTCGTGCCTTCTCGAGCATACACGTGAAAGCTTCGTTTGTGGGTATGGCGGCCTCCGGTATTCGCCGCATTTGGTAGCCTGGTGCTATGACCTCCAGTTTGAGCGGCCGATCCCAGCAATGCTCAACTTGGATCATACCCTCGGCATCGGAGACGGCTTCTCCTCCGGGAAACCAGAGGGCATTCTTTTGGCGAGTCGGTATGACAAGCGGTAAGTTCCACACGACGCGTGCGTTGGCAACCGACGTTCCGTTGTTGTCCATACAATGGATTTGCGCGGTGCGGCCACGCCGTAACACGACGTTGATTTCCCGCGGTGACTGCTCCGGTGTGACCAGCGTTGGCTCCGCAAAAGAGAGGGCATACCCATCTACCCTGCAGAACGCCAAAACGAACCCCGGCAGTATCTCCTTTTCATAGTGCCCGTCATGAATAGGCGCCGAGTCATAGCAGGAGCTACAGTCGGTAATGCTCTCAAAACTAATATTCAGCGGTTTTGGGAGCGGCGTACCATCCTCGGTTTGCACGGTACCGGTGACTACGACGCGCGCAGAATCATCAAAGTGCAATTCTCTGGTCTTCTGTTGCACTTCGGCCATCTTCGCAATCCGCTCTTCGGGCTTCATAGCCTGGGCAATAAACGTCACCGCGAAGAACGTGGTGCCGCCGAGGCTTGCCAGCAAGATCGTAGATACGAGCAGGAAGATTGAAAACGTGTACCAGGGAAGGCACAGGATGGGGCGATGATTCGGCGCAAGCAAACGGCGCACCCGCTCAAGCAGCGATTGCTCGGGCAGAGGTCCACCCATGGCCATGACGGCAGCTAACGACGCATTGGTTCGCTCAGCCGCGTCGGCGAGCACGCGCGCGTATTCCACTGCGTTGCCGCAATGCCGGATGGCCATCGCGTCGCAGCAGGCCTCCCGCTCAATCCGAATCTGCCGGCTAATCCACCACACGGCGGGGTTGAAGAACAGCAACGACTCCACGAGCAACTGCATCAGGTTGACGAGATAATCCCAACGGCGAATGTGTGCGAACTCGTGCGCAAGCACTGCACGGAGGTATTCCGGCGGCATTCCCGTAGCGATGTGCGCGGGAAGCACGACCACCGGCCACAGAATACCCATCGCAAACGGACTCGTTGCCGTTTGCGACACGCGCAGCGCGACCCGGCGTCCTACGCCAATAGCTTCGCGTATATCTTCCGCAAACGCGAGAACGGCCTCGTTGGTACACGGCACGCTTTCTCTGCGCAATTGGCCCGCGCCCGTGAGCAACGCGGCGGTACGAATCGTCATTGCGGCCACTCCTGCGAGCCACGCATACGTGGTCCACTGTTGCCACGGGATACTCGAATGCGTAGGCTTCGAAGTTGGTGCAGGCGTCTCGGCGCGCGTCATGGAGGAAGCGGACGGTGCGGTTGCGGCGACGTTCGTGGCATCGTTCATGACTTCCGAATTTGATGCCTCAAAACCTAGCAATGCCCATGTGGTCCACCACGTTGCCACGACTATCGCCATCGCTGCCACGCTCGCGCCGTATCGAAGGTCTGCATGCTTCGCCGGGAGACGACGGAGCACTGCCCAAAGCAGCACGGAAATGAGCGTGCCTTCCCAAATCGTGTGCAGCAGCGCCATGGGCAATTGTGCCCATAGCGTTGGACTCCACAGCGAGGCGAGATCGATCATTTGGCTTTGCCTCCTCGCTTTGAGGCCGTGTCATGTTCCGCAATGACCTTGCGAATCTCGCTCAGTTCGTCAGCTGAGACTTTTGTCTCCTGTAACAAGTGCTGCACTGCCGCCGACGGGCTTCCTCCGAACACATTTGCGACCATCTGTCTCAACATCGGTCCAAGTACGGCGCGCTTGGCGGCCTTCGCCGCATAGCGATTTGCCCGTCCATCCTGCGTGTGCGATACGAGTCCCTTCTTTTCCATTACTTGAAGCACGCTCAACACCGTCGTGTACGCCCGCGACTTTCCGTCGGGCATGAGCGCACTCACTTCCCGGGCCGTCAGCGGGCCGTTTTCCCACATGAGGGCCAGGACTTGGAGTTCCAGTTCGGAAGGCCGGCTAGCTGACTTCATGGCAACGCCTTTCGTTTTGCTACTATGAATATAGTATCTACTATGAGCATAGTAGATGTCAAGCGGTACGGAGGGGGAGGGCGATACCGAATCGCAGTACCAGGCGTGGAAGTCGGGCGCTACGAGGAAGTGGACGCCCGGCTGCGCCACATCGATGGCAGACCAAGCGACCAACTTGCGAAATTGGGTTGCTTCGTGCATCGTAAGTCGGGGGGCAAGTCGAAACCACTTAGGCAGAGTTGAGGGGAGAAGTCATGTTTGCGATGACATCCGGAGTGACGGCGGCGGTAGTGGCGATGGCGTTGGCGCAAGGCCCCGCCCCGCGTTGGACAGAAGAAAAAGCCAACACATGGTATGCCGCACAACCGTGGCTGGTGGGCTGCAACTTCAGCCCGAGCACGGCCATCAACCAACTCGAAATGTGGCAGGCCGACACCTTCGACCCCGCCACCATCGACCGCGAACTCGGTTATGCCGAGAGCCTGGGTTTTACCAGCATTCGCGTGTTCCTGCACGACCTCTTGTGGCAGCAGGACGCCGAAGGCTTCTGTAACCGGATCGACCAGTTTCTATCCATCGCCGACAAGCACGGTATTGGCGTGATGTTCGTGCCGTTCGATTCCGTATGGGACCCCTATCCCAAGCTTGGCAAGCAGCGCGACCCCAAACCCCACGTGCACAATTCCGGTTGGGTGCAAAGCCCGAGCATTGACGTGCTGAAAGACCCCGCGAAAGTGGACCAACTCGAACCATACGTCAAAGGGCTTCTCACGCGCTTCGGAAACGACAAGCGTGTGCAGATCTGGGACCTCTACAATGAACCCGCCAACATGA